>NZ_MAIS01000004.1:0-142876 GCF_001680695.1 Paenibacillus sp. KS1
GAGCGATTATCAGAAGTTCGCTCAATATGTCCAGCAATCCTAACTAAATCAGGAAGGGCAGCCGCCTCACAGACAACTATTGTGGTATTATCCCCTCATGGTAGACAACGTAAAAAAGACATCTAGTAAGATGGACTTAAACGTTGGAGACCGGAGGGGATTTTTTGTGGGGAAAACGGTAGGTTCGCCTGTCTGCTTCGTGTAGATTCCTTTTACAAACCGATATATGCAATCATAATTTTTCCGAACTTCAGGCTCATAATTATGTTTGATATCCCCTTAAAATATTGGAAAGAGAGCACAAATTGTCAAGAAGTCAGGGAACGGATTCAGTATGATTAGCACAAGCAGAGAATTGATTTCATGAGGATAGGAAGGAGCTGAAGTTCGTGAGGAGACACGAATATAACTTAGGGCGTCGACGCTTCTTCGGTTTACTGATTACCTTGACGGTGCTTGCGTCTGCATATGCTCCGGTAGTGATGGCGGAGGAGCCTGTACATGGAGAAGCGGAGAAAGCGGAGATACATACTTCTCTATCGATAAAAGGGACTGCGGTGGAGACGGTGCATAAACAGCAAGAAGAGAAGGCAAGAACTTATCAAGCTGCACTATCTGAATGGAAGCGCTGGGCAGCAGATCATGCTTATGCTTGGAACCACATACAACCGGAACAGTGGTCTCCGAACGGTGGAGCGATTGAGCAAGACAAAATGAGCGATCTTGATATGCTAATCCCGCTGCTGGCTGACAAGCGCATTGTATATTTGGGCGAAAATTCGCATGGAGTTGCTGAGTTCAGTTTGGTCAAAACGCGCATGATTCAATATTTGCATCAGACACTTGGGTACAATGTCGTTGCTTTTGAGAGTGGATTGGGCGATGCTGCGATCGCGCAAGGACAAGTGAACAAGAATGCGCCGCAGCAGACGATGAAGCGATCTATATTTGGTGTATGGTGGACAGAAGAGACAAAGCCGCTATTCGACTATATGAAGGCAACACACGCGAGCGACGCTCCGCTGCGGCTTGCAGGCTTCGATATTCAGGTGCAGTCTTCGTTATTCCAGGATGCAGATTGGATATCGAACAAATCGCTGAAGAATAGAGCGCTACAAGCGGAGCAAGAGGTTCAGAAATGGAGAATGAGTACGGATCTGAACGGCTACCGCAAGGCGAAGCCGGTGTTAATGAAGGTGTACGAAGAACTGCTGCAAGCTGTACCGAACAATGCTGACGCATTGCAGCGGGAGTATCCCAATGAGCCGCATATCGTCAAGCTGATGCAGCGCGCACTTCAGGATCGCATTCGGGTTATTCAGGAGTTCAATGAACTAAGCATCGAGTCTAATCGTTTAACGGAACAAGGCGATTATAGCGGAACACAGGCCATTATGGAATGGCGGGATCGGGCCATGGCTAGCAATTTGGCATGGTTGGCTACTGATATATATCCGGAAGAAAAAATCATCGTATGGGGACATAACGGTCATATCAGCAAGGCCCAGTCTCTTATCTATTCGATGCCGAAGAGTATGGGTGAGCTTATGCCTGAAGCACTGAAAAAGGAGAGCTATGTTATCGGTCTGTTTATGGGCGAAGGGCAAGCAGCAGAGAATACGAGGGAGCCTATTCACTTGACACCGATTATTCCTGGATCGATGGAGGATATTCTTACAGCTGCCGAACAGCCCTATGTGTTCATGGATTTGCGATATCGGGAAAATGAGCGGGGAAATTCATGGATGTTCGAGAGGTCCATTGCATCTTATCAGGTGATGATGCCGATGCCATTGGAACTTAGACGGCATTTCGATGGCGTGCTGATGATCAAGCAAGTGAAGATGCCCACCTATTTGCCAAGCACAGTTCAACCCTAGAACGATTATATAATCAAACGAAAACGCCCATTGATCGGGCGTTTTGTCATCGTACCGCATTGTTACAATCCGGAAGTGTCATGCTGTATTTGTCATAATACCGCTTCAATTTGTTTCTTGTGATGATTGTCGTGATCGTTGAATTCATGAATGACATACAGCAAAGAGTAAGGTATGCCTGTATATGGGCAGGTTGCTGCGCCGTTCGCGGTAACCTGCTTGGCAGTCATGTCAGGATCAGCTAATAGAGCTTCAACGAGCTGATGGCGAGTTTGCTTGAATTCGTCGAGAAGCTGTTCTTGGGAAACCCCTGAATTGGCATAATCATAAGCAATCTTGTTAAATGGGTCAAAATCAGGAAAGACCATTCCTTCTCCATTCCGGATCGCAGGGATGACGGTAAAGAGCAAGGGCTTATCCCAATTCATCAGATGTGAAATGATTTCTGCAACGGTTGCTTTTCCTTCTGCGATCGGTTGTGACCAGATGTGCTCGTTGATGTGATGTAGGGTATCTGTCCAATCTGTAAATTGCTTATATCGTAGAAGCGTTTGTTCATTTAACGTGATCATAATCAAAGCCTCCAGTTATCGATTTGATAGGCCGACCCTAACGAATCGCAATATAGATATCAACCTGTGCATCCTCTGGATTGGCGCTTCGCTCATCGTAGCGCTCGAAATCTCCAGTAAAGGTACGCTCCTCGTCAGAGGTAAGTGACCATTTCCAGATAGACTGCCATGCACGGGCAACAACCTCAGTAACAGGGCCGCGTTCTGTCGTGAATACGGCATATTTGGCTGCTGGTACTTCAACAACTTCCAATCCGCTAGGAACCTCTGCATCCCGATCGATTGCAGCACCGATCAGCGTTGTATACTCGCCCATAGCCCCATTCTCATAGTCACTGTAACAGCCGTATATTGTTCCAGGATCTGTAGAATTCGGAATTTGTGCAGCAATCTGCTCTGACCAGAATCGTCCCCACAGTGGGCCCAGCTTGCCATTTCCGCTCATTTCATTAGCATTCGTCGTACGCGCAGCAATACCGGCGAGCTTCATCGCATCCAGCTCTACGATTCGGGTCGGCTGGTAAGAAGCTGCTTCATCCCCGTTCGCGATGCTCCAGCGCTTCAAGTTCGGCAGGAATTGCTGCATCATATTGCGGGCAGCGGCTTCTTCCATTCCGTCCTGTACCATAAATGGTACGCAGATGTCGATCATCTCTTCGAGGGTGAGATCGGGATTCGTGAACGCCCCGTCCTTATAGCAATGAATACAATACTCCTGTACAAGCTTATTATCCTTATCTGTTCCGAACTGGTTCTCTTGCGCCAGCGGCATCCCGCAGCTTTGGCATATCAATTGACTCATAATCGATCACTCCTGTATCGTTGATAGCCTCATTATAAAGAGGAGAACCTGACAACTCTCTGTCAGGTTCCCAGTTTACTTTTTATATTTTTCAACAATACGAGAAGCAATCTGTTCAATCTGGTTACGAATGTGAAGCGGTTCAAGCACTTCGACATGCTGTCCAAAGCTTAAAATAAAGCCATACAGCCAATTATCTACGGGAAATGGAACGGATGTGACAAGCGCTCCTGCTTCATCCTCTTGCAGATCCTCTACGCCAAACCATTCTTCTGCCAAATGGCGTACCTCTGGATCGAAGCGTAGGACGATTCTCTCGGTCCGTTCCGGCGCATGCCATTCCTGCTCCCAGGGGAGATCGTGAATCGAGACCTCTTGGCGGACGAAAAACTTGTCTTCAACCAGCAAATCCTTCATTCGGAACAGCTTGAACAAGCGAAATTGGGCACGCAGCGTACAGTACGCATACAGGTACCAACGCTTGTGCTTCAGCACCAGCGTATAGGGCTCTACCGTTCGGCTGGATACCTTCCCGCCTGCATTGCAATAGGTGAAGGTAACCGCCTGCTGCTGCTCAATCGCATCCTTCAGCACCATCAGCTTCTGCTCCTGAACACCGTTGCTGCCCCAATTGGAGAAGTCGACAATGAATTGCTGCGTCTTCAATTGGAACTGTGCCGAATCGGCAGGTGGTACGATACTGCTCAGCTTCTCCACCAACAGCTCATTGTCGCTGCTTGGATGGGTGGAGGAGATGCTCTGCAGCGCGGTAACAATGGCGACCAGTTCATCGTTGGTCAACAGATTCCGATCTAGGCGGTAGCCTTCTGCTAGGCCGATGCCTCCTCCTGCTCCCTGATAGGTGACGACCGGAATGCCGGCCTGATTGATGGTATCGATGTCTCGATAGATCGTCCTCACCGATACCTCGAAGCGGTCAGCCAAATCCTTGGCCTGTACCATCTTGCGGTTGATGAGGAGAATGACAATAGATAGTAAGCGGTCGATCTTCATGTTGCGCTGCTTGGCTCGAACTGAATGTCGTATTCCATAACTTTTGCAGTTGTTCGGGCGACTTCTACTCCAAGAAGCTGCTGGACAAGGGAGAACGCCATATGGATGCCAGCGGAAATCCCGCCGGATGACAAGATGGAGCCATCTGCAACATATTTCACGTCTCGCACGACTTCAACCGCTGGATACTGATCCGCTAACCAATCATAACTGGCCCAGTGCGTCGTAGCTCGCTTGCCATCCAGAAGACCTGCCTCTGCAAGCAGCAGCGCTCCAGTGCATACCGAGGTCATAAAATCGACAGCCAGCATTCGCTCCTGAATCCATTTGATCATATGGGGATTATGGAGTTCCCGTTTTCTTGCTCCCAGCCCTCCGGGGACGATGACAATATCAAAATGCGGCGCGTTGGAGAAGCTGAAGTCAGGAATGACCTTCAGTCCGTTGCGTGCGGTAATCATAGTGCCATGCTCCGATACCGTGCGTACTTGAAATGGCTTCAACGCAGTCGTATCAGGATTTTGATCGGGATAGGTTGTAACAGACAGCACCTCGAAAGGGCCTGCGAAGTCCAGCACCTCAACATCATCGAATAATACAATTCCTACATTCCATTGTTGATTCATTTGGGTTCATCTCCTTCCCTTATAGAAGAACATGCCCGACCGGGACAACCCAGTGGGGCATGATTGCGATTCGTACAGCAAGCGAATCCTGAAGCGGTTTATGCCTGAACGAGCTGCAGCTTCCATTCGCGCAAATCCAGCTTGCGTACGCCTTTTTGCACATAGGGATCATTCTCAGCCAATTGCTTAGCTTCTTCCACATTGTCAGCAATATAAATGACCATACCTCCTGAGCCATCTCCGAACGGTCCCTTGGCGAATACCTTTCCCTCTTTGCCGAGTTGTTCCAAGTACTCCAAGTGATGTGGACGATACGTCAAGTTTTTACTCTCATCCTGCATTTCCAAGATTGCTGCAAAATAAGCCATGTTGGACACTCCTCTCCTATTCCCTTAGTCGTTCTTGAATTCATTATATCAAATGGACGAGCATGCGGAAGGGGTTCTATATTTCGACGAAAAAATCATTCAACTGACGTCAAGGAATACAAATCGACAGCATGTGATGAAAAAGGCGGTTGCAGTGCGGAAAAGGGCGATTACTTTTCTTGTGAGAGCAGTTGAAATCTATGTTCTCTATGATATAAATTATAGTAATAGTACCTGTATTCTAAAAGATCCTAATTTAAATGACAACTCTTCTTAGGGACTGCATCGAGTTCAATGAACGGCAGATGATAGACATCTTGATTTTTATCCATGGGAGGGTTTTCAATGCGAACTGAAATAGCAGAAGAAGTACAAAAGTACAAAGACTTTATAGAAGAAGAGCTGACACAGACTATATCAATGGATAAGTTAGTAGCTCTGTTTAAGGAAATGTCGGGTGCGGCAAGGCGAGAAATGGCGGTAGATTTGCATTTACCCTCGGTTCGCACCTCAAAAAGCATGCCCACTATTTTATTTATTAAAGAGATACGCAAATACGTAAAATCCAGACAAGATCATTTTAATCGTAAATATACACTGATTACCTCGTTGATAAAGCAGCTTATGATCGTTCTAGAAGAGGAAGAGGAGAATACTCTTGAATCGTTCCTTGCACGTCGTGAAGCAATTATTGCTGAACATGGATTTTGGCATTATTATTGGTCGCTTTATTTCCATCCAGGCCGAACAGAGCAGGAAGCATTGTGGAAGCAGTCCATGGAGGAACTGGAGAGTGAGGGTGGAAGCTCGGAAGGCTCCAGCAATACCGTCCTGCATTTGACAGATGAGTCCTCCTCATTGCCTGCAGAAGTGGAGCCGTCTATGGAATCCACAGAACCATCGCTTGAATTGGAGCAGCGAATCATTGAATTGAAGAAGAAATTGAATCATGAGACGCATTTGCGCAAGCAGGCTGAACTGTCGCTGGGGAAGACGGAGAAGCAGATTCATCGGCTGAATCGCCAATTGACTGATATCGATGCTCAGCTTCAGCTTGTTCAGCAGGAGAGCGGACAAGTACAGCAGGATAAGGACTTACATATTCAAGAGCTGGAATCAATTCTTGCGCAGCGCAACGAAGAGCTGCGAGTGATTCGTCAGGAGCGCAGCAAGCTGCAGAAGGAATCCGAGCTGATGCAACAGGAGCTAGCCGTGAGAGAAGAACAGATGCAGTCCGTACGCGGTGAGCTGCTTGGACATGAGGAGAAGCTGAACCAACTGCGCAGACAGGTGAACGCGCTAAGGGCGGACAACGATGAATTGAACAGGCAGGTTGTACAAGCCAAGAAATCCGCTGCTGCTGCGACAGTTGAGGTACTTCGTCCTAAGTCGTTAACTTCCTCTATTCAGGATATCATTCAATTGCTGTATACCGATGTGGAAGACACCGTTCATGCGGCTCGCAATACGGTCGTCCAATCCGGCAAGGGTGGAAGACAGAAGATACGAGAGTCTCTTGCGCTCATTGATGAGCTTGAGCAATTCATCGAGAGACGGAATGAGCATCCTGCTGAACGAAGCGGTTCCATTCGTGAACATTCGGAATTGGCTCAACAGGAAGAATGCGAGGAGCGTTCTGCAAGTGTACATGCACGGCAGCGCCATGATTCAATGCCGTACGCAGAATCGGCTTGCGCATTAGAAAGCAGCGGCACTGCGGTTCTGGAGCGAAGTGAAGGCAGCGGGTATGCAGAACCCTTTGCGGCATTGGAAGGAGGCTCCTACCCTGATGGCTTGTCTGCAACTGACGAGGGCGGGCTGAATGGGACGTTCTTCCGCCGTGATCATGGCGGGTATATTGTATTGGAGACGGGACAGACGTTTAATATTACCGAAAGTCTTGTCCTGCAGCATCAATTGCAGCACGAAGCAGGAGTATTGTGCCGTCCGAAGCAGCATGATCCAACGCAATACGAGATTGAACTGCTGCTTCAAGGGGATGACAGTAACAGCTCCATTGTTCAATATGATGGCTATGTGCACCTTGGAGAGCATTTTACCTGGTATTGCGTCGATCTGAATGACCCGCAGCACCGCTTCCCGCTGCATGAACGGGATGTGGCCATTCGTACACCGAAGGATGGGGATCCTTGCTCATTTAACGTAGAGATTGGGAAGCGAGTAGCGCGCCTGTCCCGCTTATATCGGGCGCAGCCCATCTCCGAACTGGAAGCGAAGCGTACAGCGAGCAGCGGCGCAGCAGTTCAGAGTGTCGCACGTGCTGCGAAGGCACAAGCGAAGAAGGAATATGAGAAGCCAGAGCCATTCCTAGAAGGCCACCAGATTACGATTGTCGGTGGATTGAAGAAATGGTTCGAAGAGGTAGTAGCGGAGACGGGGGCTACTCTCGTACATGAGAATGGGAAAAATCCGAAGCGGATATTCCATGATCTGAAGCGTTCGTCCGCACTGTTCTTATTGCTTACGGCAACTTCGCATCAAGCATACTGGGACTGTGTGGAGATCGCGAAGCAGAACCAGATTCCGTTCTATTTCATCGAGGGATCCAAATCCAATTTGCGTCACCTCTTGTGGAATAATCAAGATCAAATCATTGCACATGCCAAGGCGAATTGATTTATGTAGCTTATTATATGGTCAGCCAGATATTTCTGGTTGACCTTTTTTATCTGTTTTTTTATATCTAACATCCAGGGTAGAACGTATCTGCTCGTACTATATTTTATTGCTAAGGTAAGTAAATATTGAAAGAAAATGCAGCAAGATGAAGATAGAAGAAAAGAAGGATACACTGTAACTTTTTAAATGAGGTGATGACAGTGTATAGCAGTGTACTGAAGAATCGAATGATTTTGTTCTATTTGGCGGGAGCAGGGATTTCCCAATTAGGAAATGTGATTACAGGACTTGCTTTCCTTTTTTTATCTTATGAACGAACACAATCCAGCATTCTGACCACAGTTATGGCTATTACACAAGCTGCTCCATACCTTTTATTCGGACTAGCTGGCGGAGTAATTGCTGACTCCGTAAACAAAAAACGTTTATTACTGTGGGTAGACATTATACGAGTACCTATTATTCTTTCATTGGTCTTTATTTATCAAATGAATCTCTTAGGTTTTTGGCATTTAATCGTTGTGAGTTTCCTAATTCAAAGTCTAGGATGCTTTTATAATCCAGCTTACAGAGCTGTGTTGCCTCTCATTACTTCTGTAGAAGATCGAACAGCTACAAATAGCTTATTTGATATTGTGACAAGAGGTGTACAAATGCTTGGACCAATATTTAGTATTGGTCTGCTACATTCAGGACAAATCATTCATTTCTTCACAATTGATGCCTTAACGTATTTAATCAGTGCATTTTTCATTTTAAAACTTCATTGGAAAGATAATAACGATGCTGCAGACAACTTGTTGAATAAAACTGATGGTATTTTTATCTCTATAAAAGATTTCTTTAACTGGGTAAAAGGTGAATATACGATCAGAACATTGTTGTTTGTAACTTTTTTGATTGTGTTCTTTCATACTTGGGTATGGCAGGTCGGATTATTGTTACAACTACTGGAAACCCAAAATAATGGTGAGCAGCTTTACAGTCTTCTAATGGGGTGGTATGGTGCTGGTGTGATTACAGTTAATATCGTCATCCCTTTTCTTTGGAAAAGGCTGACCCTCACGACTTATCTAATCGGTTCTATTGTATGGGGTGTTGGTATACTTGTATTAGGATTTGCAACTCATCTGTCAACCTATTTTATTGGTATACTGATCGCAGCTATTGGGCTTCCTATTTCTGGTTTAGCACGGGTTTATCTCATTCAAACATGGATACCAGTCAATAAATTAGGCAGAGCGTTTAGTTTCAATGCAGTTCTCTTATATGGTTCTAATGTGCTCTCGTTGAGCTTGTTTGGCGCACTATCCTCTCTTGTGGAAATTCGGTATATTTTTGTTTTTTGTGGAAGTATGATGGTTATCGGCTCGTTTGTCTATTTATTTCGCATATTTCCTTCGAAAAACACTAGGCGTGATTCCGTAGAGACGTTTAAATAGCTGATTATAAACAGAGATGGAAGAAAATCCACAACTATATGAAATATCTACAATCGATTTCTTGGTATGGATAAGCATGTCTTGACTTCTGATAATGCGATATAGTTGAAGCCACGAAAAGGGCGAAATTCCAATGTACTCCTTAAAAAGATGGGCAAACTGAAATTTGCTTATATTTAAAATCCCTGCCATTTCATCTAGGCTCCAGGCATGTTGGAAGTCTTCTTTTATAACGTTCATTGTTTTGTATAGTGCAGGGTGAATTTCTTTAAATGGCTGTATGTTAATGTCAGACGAATGTGTACCAACCATAACTTTAAATATCATTAATGCTAACTGAGTGAAGCTATGGTCTAAAAATAACTCTACTGAATGACTTTCGTTACCTTCTTCTATTTGTACATAATCATTTATAAAATGGACCCATTGCTGGATTAATGGATGTTTTTGAACAGTAAGAGCAAAAGAAATATTATCTTTAATACATGAAATATCAGCCGTCAGTTGATTTAAAAATGTTGGATCAAGTTCTATTACAAATTTATGATTATCCACTGAAATTTGTCTATGCAACTCATTCGGGTTAAAAAGAATAAATTCATTGTTAGATAAGAAAATGTCGCTTCTCTCGGTCTGGTAATACATAGATCCTTTTATAGAATAGATAAGCTTATAAGAACAGTCATTTCGCCATTTGGTTTCGCATTTTTTTTGATTTGTGGACAGTAACAAACCCTGTGTAGCTTGTAAAATGATAGACAATTACATCACCATCACTATACTGAAATTTACATTATAGTTTACCATGTCAAATACGATTATTGTTTCAAATAGCGAACCTTCTACGATTATTATTCGTAGAGGGTTTTGTTCTTTCTTGAGTAAGATATGCTGACTTTAGTCTTAGATTCATTTATTAAATAGGTAAGCACTTCCTATTCTCTTCTTCCTTATAGGCCAATGGCATCCAATATTTGCATTGTCACGACTTCGTGACGATGGTATTATTTTCTTAATATTGAACCATAACTTGGAACATTCGTGGAGGAATGTATGGGGCAACTAACATGTTTTCAGGTCATTTTGCCGAATGGAGAAAGACTGTGGCCTGCATCCATATTTCCTGCTGGAGATCAGCACACAGCATTAACGGAATTGCACATGGTTCGCAGATTCTTAGAACATGATGGGGAAGTAGTCATTTCCGTTACGGCATATGATGATCATGGGGAATGCCTGCATAGGCATAAGCAGCGTTTTGATGCAGCCGGACTTGCGATGATTCAAGGGCCTCTTTCTTCTTACTCGCCGAATGGGATCAGTGTCAATGAAGTATTCGGCTTATCGGAAGCGGCACGGCTGTGGGGGATTGAAGGTGGTGGAGCGACTATTCGGAAAGCACTGGAGCGCGGTGAGTTCTATCCACACGAGATTCGGAAATCGGATGGCATTTTGCTTGTTACTTTTTCTGGAATGCAACGTAGATACAATGCAGTGATGAAAAACCAGTGGATGGAAATCCATACGTATTTCGTTCAAGAAGGAATCATTCTAGAACAATCTGATGACATTCATGACACACATCACAACTCCTTATCGACTATTGCACGGCGCCATCGTAAGGCATTTGAAATCTAATACACCAGCGTACACGTAACTTGTTCCTATACGATTTGCAGAGGAGGATGGAATGTTGTCCAACACAAATGTGATCAAGCTACTAGGTCTAATGCTAGTGGTAGCTGCTGTAAATATCCTCGTACTCTCACCAGGCTTTTTAGGCGTGCAGATCGGAGCGAGCGCTCTCTCCACAGCAACGGGGATTACCTTGCTTGTAGCCAGTGCATGGATTCTCATTAATGGAATCTATCAGTTCTTGTTCAAGAAGCCTGTTGTCATACCTGTGAAAGAAATTAGAACGTATGAAGAGTATGTAGAACGCCTGTCCCAATATCGAGAAACCAAGGGTATTGAAGAAGAGATCCGCATTGGGCTGGAACAGATGGAACGGATGCAGAAGCGGAAGAGTACGTTTTTCCAAGTACTGAAGCAGAGATTTAGCGAGTCAGAAATAAGCTTCTCTAAGTTCGCGTCCGTTGCACTTGATGTGGAGAACTTATTCTACCAAAATGTTCGAAATATCCTGAACATACTTAGTGTATTTGACGAGACTGAATTCGACCGGGTTGTCAATCGCAAGATGTCGGGCCTATCTATTGAACTATCCCAGAAGAAAGCAAAAGTATACAACGATTACCTCACATCTATGAAAAACGCTCTTACGAATAATGAAGAAATCTTAGTCAAGTTGGATCGCCTTCTGCTTGAGATATCCAGCTTGGACAATGTGGAGCCTGAGGATATTGAACAATTAGCATGCATGCAGGAATTGGACGCATTAATCAAGCAAACCAAATACTATAAAGCGTGAGAGGTGCAGCGAATGGCGGGAAAGAAGAAGTTAGTGATATCTGTCTTTGCTTTAATTTTTGTATTTATTCTCATTTATGTAGGGGTGACGTTGACCTCCAACCTAGGAAAAAGCAAATCACAGGTTACGACAGAAGATGCGGCCAAACAGTTGAATAAACTCTATGCGAACGTATCTGTGTCGACCGAAGCTCCAGTAAAGGGGCAGATCGATATTAGTCCAGCCGATGTGGGCGATACCCTGCCGGATATATCGAAGTTCCCGATTACGGTGAAGAATACGACGAATCAATTTGTTGAGATCTTCACGTCAACGGAAAAAGGCGGCACAGGCATGGACAGCTGGCTGGCGGATGTGGCAACCGAGTTCAATAATGCGAAGATCCAAGTGAACGGGAAGCCTGTTTCTGTGAAGATTCGAAATATAGCTTCCGGTACAGCTGCGGACTATATCCGATCCGGCAAATATATGCCTGATGCCTATACACCTTCGAATGAGCTGTTTGGCGAGATGATCAAATCAAGCGGCGTAAAGACGGAGCTTATCAGCAAGCGACTCGCGGGCAATGTTCCAGGCATTGTGATCTCAAAATCCAAGCATGATGCACTCATCTCTTCATACGGAGCGGTAAATGTCAAAACGGTGACGGAAGCCATCTCGAACAACGAGTTCAGCATGGGATATACGGATCCATTCTCCAGTTCTACAGGAATTAATTTTCTAGTTACGGCACTCAGTACATTCGACAAGTCGAATTTGTTGAGTGATAAAGCAGTTCAAGGATTTGAGAAATTCCAAGAAAATATCCCGTTTCTCGCTTCGACAACGACGCAAATGCGTGATGCAGCGAAGTCGGGTGTGCTGGATGGGTTTGTATTGGAGTATCAAACGTATATCAATACGGATGAACTGAAAAATGAGTACGTGTTCACACCTTTCGGAATTAGACATGACAACCCGTTGTATGCGATTGGGAACCTGCCTAAAGGGAAATTGGACATCGTCAAGAAGTTCGGAGAATTCGCGTTGCAGGAGAAATATCAGAAGAAGGCTCAACAAAAAGGTTTCAATGAGCTCGATAATTATAAATCGGAAATGCCCGTTGTGAAAGGCAGCTTGTTGGCCTCCGCACAGAAATTGTGGAAAGACAAGAAAAATGGCGGGAAGCCAATCGCGGCTGTCTTTGTTACTGACGTATCGGGAAGCATGGCGGGAGAACCGCTGAATCGACTGAAGGAATCACTGCTTAAAGGACAAAAGAATTTAGGGAAAGACAACAGTATCGGTCTCGTATCCTATTCGAATGATGTCACGATTAATTTGCCTATCAAGAAGTATGACACCACACAGCGCTCCTTGTTCGTTGGTGCGGTCAACAGCCTTCAAGCAGATGGCGGCACGGCTACCTTCGACGGAATTATTGTTGCCTTGAAAATGCTGCAAGAAGAGAAGGCCGTCAATCCGAACATCAAGCCGATGATCTTCGTGCTGAGTGATGGCGAGACGAATCGCGGCCACTCGCTTAAGGACATTAAGGAGCTTATCGAAACGTTTAAAGTTCCGATTTACACTATCGGCTATAATGCGGATATTCAAGCGCTGCAGAGCATCTCCAGCATTAACGAGGCAGCGAGCATTAATGCAGATACCGATGATGTAGTCTATAAAATCGCAAACCTGTTCAACGTGCAAATGTAGCATGAGTCTAAAGGGGGATTCCAATGTCATTTACGATGGAAGTTGCAAGTCCGGAAGAAATTCAAAAGGAAATTGAGCAAGAGGTAAAACCAGTTCCTGAGGAAGTTGCGAAGCTTCAAGCACAAGCGGATTCGAATGTGGCAGCAATTATGAATTTAGATCTGGATTCCTTAGAGAACCGAAAGGATATTCTGCAATCGATAGACAGCTTCGGCATGAATACTATGCGTTCCTCTTCGACGAAGAACAATGCCTTGCAGGTTTCCGTAGGCGATTTATCGAAAAAAGGGGACGAAGGGGGCCCGGTTGCGAAGGGACTGGTCGAGCTGCATCAGCAGCTGAAGGATCTCGATCCGAGCGTCATCGACTTTACGAAAACTGGGTTTCTAGGGAAGCTGTTCAATCCGCTTCGTACGTATTTCTTGAAGTATCAGAAGGCAGATACCATGATTGCGGAAATCGTGACTTCTTTGGATAAAGGGAAAGTTACCTTGAAAAATGACAATACGACCCTCGAAATTGAACAGCTTGCCTTGCGTGACTTGACTAAGAAGCTGAAGAAAGAAATCGAGTTGGGCTCCTTGATGGATGACTCGATTCAATCACAGATTGAAGCAGCGCAATCCCGCAATGAAGATCCGGAGAAGATTCGGTTCATTACGGAAGAAGTGCTGTTCCCGCTTCGTCAGCGTGTCATGGATATGCAGCAGATGATGGTCGTCAACCAACAGGGGATTATGGCGATGGAGGTTGTCATTCGCAACAATAAAGAGCTGATTCGCGGTGTCGACCGTGCGAAGAACGTTACGATCTCTGCACTGAAGATTGCGGTTACCGTAGCCAGTGCCTTGTATAATCAGAAGATTGTGCTACAGAAAATTGAACTGTTGAATCAAACGACAAACGAGTTGATTGCGGGTACTTCTCGCATGCTGAAAGACCAAGGCGTTCAAATTCATAAGCAGTCGCTGCAAACGAATATTTCTGCGGAAACTTTGAAGCAGGCGTTTACGGATGTTCTGTCTGCTTTGGATTCGATTAGCTCCTACAAGCAGGAAGCCCTGCCTAAGATGCGCGATACAATCGACCAGTTCCGGGAGCTTGCTGACAACGGCGAGAAACAGATTCAGCGCTGGGAACGTGGACAGAAGCTTGGCCTGTAATTATGCATATATAAGTGATGATGCAAATACGAAAGACTGCCGGTAGGCAGTCTTTTTGTGTTGCCGAACAGAAAGCCCGCCAAGGAGTATCCGACAGAACAACAGTTGCCCAGGCTTGGAACTTCGCCTTATTTAGAATTAATGGATCGTACAGCTTCTCCCGATACGGATCGGGAATCAGCGTCTTTAGGACTTATTATGCTTTGGCTCGGAGATAATACCTTGGATCTGATGGATATTCAATTATCCGCTTTCGACATTACCGAAAGCAAGCTGGATCTGTTATTACTATTATCACTGCATGAAGGGCAGGATCTCGTCACGCCTTCATCCCTTGCCGATCGATTAGGGATTCGCCGATCCTCCGTTACGGCATTATTGAACTGGTTGGAAAAAAGAAATTGGATCATTCGGGAACCCTAAGCCAAGGACGGGCGCATGACCCACGTTCGTATCAGCTCCGAAGGGAGTAGGTTTGTGAAGGAAGTGCTGCCTACATTTTGGTCTACTTGTGCATCTCTTGTTGAAGAACTAGATAAAGAGGAGCAGGCGTTGTTAAAAAAAGTGCTCGTTAAGCTTAATACAAACATGGAAAAGCGACTAGGAGCAGGAAGATAATTTTTTATTCATATAGTTAGATAATCTAATTACAATTCATTCCGTTAATCTCTTATCGTATCTTCTCTTACCAATATTCATTTTTATTTCCGGTTTTTATTTATATAGTGATGGAAAATAGTATTTATCATTGATGCCGAGTTTCTTCAATTTCCTTCCGCTTAAGCAGACAGCTGTTGCTGCCTCCCCACGTATAGCGCTCTTGTCATCAATCCCATGGAAGCAACGATAAGCGCAGCCGGAATCCAGAAGATTTGCTGCGTGACACCATCTATGAAGAGCGGCAGGAAATAGCCGATTAAGGAGGCTGTTTGCGAAATGAATACGTACAAACTTGCGCCAAAGCCTGCTTTATGTATAAACATGCGCTGTACGTAGCCCATTGCTACGCCGTACAGAACCGAAACGAAGAAAGAGTATAAAGGCTGCATGAGGAAAAACACCGTCAAGGAATCGCTCGTGCTGTAAGCAATATAGGTGATGAGAGCGAATAAGCCCCCGAGCATGATAATGGGTTTGCTGCCATACTTGGCTGCCCAATAGCCTGCCATGGTCATGAACAGGAGCTCGAATACGGCTTGTATGCTCCATATGAAGGACATCAATCGCGGATCGCCGAATTGCTCGTTCACCACAAGCGGCAAATACAAGCCGCGTATGGCATCCGCACACGATAGGAGCAGAATGGCAAAGAGCATGATGAGGGAGAAGGGCTCGCCTGCTTTGGCGGATGCAATTGACGAATCGAGCGTAATCTCCTTATAGAACAAGAGCAGCAGGAACAAGGAGGCGTATCCTGCAAGATTGCCCCACAGTACACCGTGGAAGGTCGCCAGCAAGTACAGGTTGGCTCCGACGAGCAGCCCGGTAAAGAATCCGACGCTGTACGTGGCGCGCATCCAGATTTGCGCCATCTCTACAATATCGGGAGCAAGCCGTGTGACATGATTCCGAGCCATCGCGAACAGCTGTCCCATAATCATGCCGGAAGGAGCAGTGGCGAGAGCCATCCCGATCAGCGCCTGTGCATAGCTGTCTGCATTCATATAGATGACTAGGCCGATCATACAGACAACGGACGCGAGCAGTGGAATCGTCTTCTTGCGTTTCATGGAGTCGCTAATAATGCCGACACCAATCGTAAGCACCATGTTCAGAAGTAGGGAAATTGCAAAAATAGACGCAATCTCTACCTTGCCAAGCCCTAATGATTCCCGCAAATAAATCGCGTTCATGGGGGCTAGAATACCCATGCCAATGCCGTACAGGAACAAGGTAAGGACGAGATGCAGTGCGCCTTTTATTCGCAGGAATAGCTTGAAATCGTGCCATATGCGCATGGAGGAGGACACCTCGGATTCTGAAATAGATTCAGAGCGAGAGAGGAGGGGGCTTGCGCGCTTCCGCTCTTGCTTCTGTCTTATTCTCCCATTATGGAGCAGTAGAGCGGGGAGAGCAATACGTTATTGCGATAAAAAAGAGCGGTAGAAGCGGGATGCTTCTACTGCTCTGTGTATATTGGATATACATTTTTGCTTCACGTATCGTTGCACGGCTGCCTAAGCAGACATTTAGATTGCCCAGTTGCCCTTGCGGAAGATTGGCTCTGTTGTGCCATCCTTTTGAATGCCGTCAATGTCCATATCCGCAGAGCCGACCATGAAGTCCACGTGCGTAATACTGCGGTTTACGCCGCTCTCTTCCAGCTCTTCCTGAGACATCTTCGTTCCGCCTTCTACGTTGAATGCATAGCCGCTTCCGATAGCCAAGTGGTTGGATGCATTCTCATCGAACAATGTGTTGTAGAACAAGATGTTCGATTCCGAGATTGGGGATTGATGCGGCACAAGCGCCACTTCACCCAAGAAGTGCGAGCCTTCGTCTGTGTCGACGAGCTGCTGCAGGATCTCTTGGCCTTGTTCAGCTTCTACCTTCACGATGCGGCCATTTTCGAACGTGATCTTGAAGTTGTCAATCAGGTTGCCGCCATAGCTAAGCGGCTTCGTGCTTGATACATAGCCGTTTACGCCCAGCTTATGAGGCACCGTGAATACTTCTTCTGTTGGCATATTCGCCATGAATGGCACGTCTTTCTCGTTGACGCTGCCTGCGCCTACCCACAGATGCTTCTCAGGCAATTCGATCGTCAAGTCCGTTCCAGGAGCTGTGTAGTGCAGCTTGTGGAAGTGCTTGCTGTTCAATACTTCAACTTTCTTATGCAATGTTTCGTTATGTTCCGTCCAAGCTTGAACCGGGTTGTCGGAATTCAGGCGGATGGATTGGAAGATCGCTTCCCACAGCTTCTCAACTGCTTCTTCTACAGCTACGCCAGGGAATACTTTGGCTGCCCAATCGCGGGAAGAAGCTGCAACAACTGTCCAGCTAACTTTGTTCGCTTGTACGCAGCGGCGGAAGTGCTCCAGTGCTTGTCCAGATGCCTTTTGGTTATTGCCGATCCGCTGTGGATCCACACCCTTCAGCAAGTCTGGGCTGGAGGAGACGATAGAGATGAATGCAGCACCTTTATCCACGAAGGTATTGCGCTTCAATGCTTCCCATTCCGGGAATTGAGTGAACACGTCGTCTGATGCATTCTCGAATTTCAAGCGAGTTGTAGCCTCATCCGACCAATCGATATGTACGTTGCGTGCACCTGCTTCATATGCCTTGCGGGCAACGAGGCGGGCAAGCGGAGCGACTTCGATAGAACTGTTAACGAATACATCCTGATCCTTTTGTACGTTGACGCCGACCTTTACGATAAGTTCAGCATACTTTTCTAATTGTTGCTCGAAATTTACCATGGGTAGCCACCTCTGTTCCTTGAATTCAAAATCTGAAGTCATTCCTCAGTATGTTCTCAATATACCATTATTGGTGTGGTTGCAGCAAAGTTTCTGGCGCAATAGTCTGTAGGCTGTAGCATGAAAAAGGGGCTGAACCTCAGAACATGAATTCTGAGATTCCCCCCTCTATAGGCTTACACACCCATACGCTTGCGTTGATTGTTAATCTTCTTCGTATTCTGGCTCTTCATTGTTGGTTGGCCAGATTCCTGATGCTTGTGCACGCCTTGCGATTTCCCTTGGGCTTGTTTCTTCTGCTGCAGCATGCGCTTCGCGGCATCCGCCAAGCTTACTTTCTTGCTCTCCGTTGCTTCAGCATTACCCTGGTTCTCCATGTGCTCAGTCATCGTATCACCCCCGTGCGGCAAATAGATCGGTAAGATGTTGACTCCATCTCATCCTCATTATGAACGATTCTTGCTGAAATGAACAGTAGGAGTTGTCGAAACTTACTTCTCTATATTTTTACCGTATTGGGACTTGGAATTCAAGCTCCTTATAAAAGGTCGCTTTGCGCAGCTTGCTTGAATAGAGCTTAATGGGCATTTCTTTCTGAAACGGATATTCGCCAACGTACGAATATACGCCGTTGTTCACACGCAGCAGCTTGGAATTGTCGCTAAATCCCCGTTTTCCGTCTTGAATGAAATCCTTGGCAAGGTTCTGGCCTACAGGGTCGTTGCCGTTCACATCATAATGAATAACGACTCTGTCCTCTTCGAATGCCATGCTGTTCACCGTAACGGAGCCAACCTCTCCCTGCTGCAGCGTCAGTGGAAGCGCATTTGGATTCAGCGTGATCGCTGCATCGCCATACCGTCTTCCGGATTTATAGGGCTTGAATATGAGCGTCTTGGAGCGCTCGGGTATTGGATCATACTTTTTCGTATGTTTCATCTCTACAATATTCGTTTGCATTTGATTGCCTGGCCCGCCTTGACCGCCTGCAGACGAAATAATATATCCGTTCTCATCCACAACCATATAGTCGCTGTTGAATCCGCTCCAGCTAGAAGAAGTCGATGGGTAGGCTTCTGCGGTCGTGAAGCGAATCTCGGTTCCTAGCGGCGAAGTAACGACGGACTGAAGCGTGATGGAGCCAATGCCGTCAGGCGCCTTGTTGGTCTTATTAATAGGAATTTTTTTCGTCAGGGACGCATTCCATTTGACGGGAATTTGGAACTTCCAGTTTCCTTCCACATCTCCGACCTTCTTAATCGTGATCGGCAGCGGGAATTCTTTCGATATTTTGGCGTCTCGATTCGGTTCCGTGCCGTGCATCGATTCGAACGATAAAATTCCGATGTTTTGCGTGGAGGTTTCCGAGCGCACATTTGTCTGAGCATGGTACCAAATATCCAGCGCATGTGCTGGATCCTCCTGAGTCTGGCTCTTCACAATTTCATATCTGTCCGATCGATCCAAAATAATAGGAAGCTTGCTCGTCGAGCTTTCCTGTATGCCAACCTTAATTTCTACGCCGTCATACAACACCTCGGTAATGGTCAGCGTAATGCCTTGATCCGTTGCACTCAGATTAACGGGAAGGGACAATCCTTTCCGATTCGCATTCTGCAAGGCGTTATCGCCGAGTGCCTCAAAGATTTGTCCGATGAACGGCACCTTTCTGAGCGTTTCAGCCATAGCGGGTGAAATGAATCCGGAAGCTAATGTTCCCCCGATTGCGAGCACGACTGCGGCCGCAACGAACCAAGATTTCCGATGGCGGGAATGAGTCCGATGTTGCATCGGCATGGGTTCCGTCTCCAGCAATTGCAGTGTTTGCTCTAATCGCGATTTCACGAGCTCAGGGATTTCGGAGCTGAGATCGCCGGTTAGGTGCGTGCGGATTTGTTCGTCGATATTCGAATCCATTAAATCATTAGCTCCTTTCCATTCTCACGTGAGATATGAAGCATGTCCGCCAGCTTGTTTCTGGCGCGGAACAGGCGAGACTTCACGGTGCCAACAGGCTGATCCAGCATATCGGCTACCTCCTTGAGCGGCAAATCCTCAATATAGAATAGTGTTACAACGATTCGCAGGTCTTCTTCCAGTGCGTTGACGATTTCCAGTGTTTCGATATGTTCGTATTCGCTAGCTTCAGCTTTCGAATGCTGAAGTTCAATGAAGGGTACGGTTTGTTTTTTCTTTCGCAGCAATGTTCGGCATTCATTCACAAGGATGCGAACGAGCCAGGTTTTGAAATATTTCGGCTCGCGCAGTGAATGGATGGATCGATATGCTTTAAGCACGGCTTCTTGTATGGCATCTGCACAATCTTCATCGGAATGTACAATTGACTTGGCCACTCTGTATAGGGGGGCTTCATAGGCGCGAATAAGTGTGCCAAATGCTTCCTTGTCCCCCTTGCAAGCTCGTGCTGCGAGTTGTTCTGGCTGCTGCACAGTGGTGATCTCCTTTATTTATAGTGGGCGCCAAGACCCGTATCATGGTGTGCGATAGAGGCCGAGACGCAATCCCTATGCTTAATTCATTTGTTCAGGATGCTGTTGGAGCAGTAAGGGACATGCTCCAGAACTTTCCTTTTCCATTGATCTTACCATAGACGCTCGGCTTTCCTTGTTTCGTGAATGTATACTGCTCTTGCTTGACGTGAACCTGGTAGCCTTTCAAGTCTAGGCCGAAATATTGCTTGACCATTGGAGCAGCCGCAGCAATGGCTTTGTCACTCGTATAAAAAGGCTTGGCGAATGCCTTCTTGCGCGCTTCTTCTGAGGCATAATGGATAAAATCCTTATAGTTGACAAAGGACGTCAGCTTGCCTGTAGCAGCATTGACTTTGACCAGATAACGGCCGCTTTCATCGGAGAAAGAGGCTGTTTTTTGGTTTTCTGCTTCCATGCCTATGTATACTTGGACGAAATTGCGAAGCTGCTTGTTTTTGTCTGCTGACAGGGATTGAATTGTTTTCTTGGCTAACGCGCTCCACTTTGAATCGATTTTCGCCAAGGCGTAATCTGTTGACACGTATGTTGCTTTGCCTGTGACTGCATCAACCATGCCTGAAATATTGCTGCCGTTGAATGTCCAATGGTTCATGTCTTTATCGGCTTTGACACGAGTAATTTGCGTAATCTTGAATTTCTGTTGTGCATCCAAGCTTTTCATTGCTTTTTGGATAACGGACTGAAGCGAAGTATCGAGCTCTTGCCATGTGAAGTTGATTTCGCATGCTAAAATATCGCCCTTTGCCTTGCCGATCATGACGCGCGCCCGATTGTCTTTGTCTTCGATTAACAATCGATCCTCTCCGAGATATTCATAGCCTGCCTCGGCACCACTGTGCATAGCAGCTAGTTCCATCGTTCTTTTAGGAGCTAGCTCCTGCAGGGCCTTCTTTGCTTTTTCGATCATTGCGGGATCAAGGTTGTCCAATGCCGTTGCTTCGGTAGCAGCTTTTTTTGCAGCTTCGTTTGTTTGTTGTTCCGCCGCATATGAGGTATGAAGCGTGAAGTTAGCTGGAAGGCTTGTGGTGAGCAAGCTTGCAGTGATAGCAGCGAGCATGAGTTTATAAGATTTCATATTAAATCCTCCTGAATCGATTGGTTTTGGTTGATGTACCCATTAGATGGCTTGAAGTGGTGAGGAGGTTCACGAGAAATAAAAAAATGATTTTATAATAGAATAGATGAACGAATGGGTGCGTTTATTTTTGGTAGACTTGTAACGGAAGGAGTCAGGAATATTATGCATATACGATCATTTGAAATAGAGGATATCGCGCAGATTGTCGACTTATTTTTCGAGACGGTACACACCGTGAATGCACAAGATTATACTGCTGCACAATTACAAGCCTGGGCGCCGGCCGATGAACAGGAAGAGAAGCTGGTTCGCTGGACAGCGTCGTTAAGCCAACACATGACGTATGTAGCGATTCGGGACGGAGAATTGGTCGGATTTAGCGATATGGATGCTGGCGGGTATTTGGATCGGCTCTATGTTCATAAGGATGTTCAGAAGCAAGGTGTTGCAACGGCTTTGTTATCCAAGCTGGAGCAGGAAGCGAGGAGGCTGGGGCTATCCGAAATGAGAACAGATGCAAGTATTACGGCCGTTCCCTTCTTCGAGCGGCACGGGTTCTGCATCCTTCAAGCTCAGACGGTGCAGCGCAGAGGGGTTGACTTGGTGAATTACAAGATGAACAAGCGATTGTAAATCAGGTCAACAGAAGAGAAGAGGCCCAACAATTATAGGAAAGAAAATAGCCGCTCCCTTAATTGTAAGGAGAACGGCTATTTGTGTTGTTCGTTTGCGATATCGTTTCGTAATCTAATTTGAGAAAATTAGCGGCGATCTTTTCTGTTAGGAGCAGATCCGTCCTGCTGCAATAAGCGGGTAAATGGCTTCGGAATGCCTGTATCGAATCGCATTGGCTTGCCTGAAGTTGGATGAGTGAATGCCAGGATGCGCGCATGCAGACCAAGTCGTCCCAATCCTCTTGATTTGGCGCCGTACTTCTTGTCGCCTACGATCGGATGACCGAGATCCTCCATGTGAACGCGAATCTGATTTTTGCGCCCCGTTTCGAGATGAACCTCCAGCAGGGAGTAAGCGCTGTTCGCTTCCAGTGTTTTGTAGTGCGTAACCGCGTGCTGGCCGTCGTTTTGATACGGGCTTGAATACATTTTTAATGTTTTCATTTCCTTCAGCCAGGAGGAAATTGTACCTTGAGGCTGGCGAACCTTACCTTCAACTAGCGCAACATAGGAACGTTCCTGCACGATTTCTTTCCAATTATTTTGCAGCTGCTGCTTGATGTCTTCCTTCTTAGCGAACATCATGACGCCGGACGTATCCCGATCGAGACGATGTACGACAAATATCCGGTTGCTCGGATGCTGCAAGCGAACATGCGTCGTCAGTTGGTGGTAGGCAGTCAATTCCTTCTCTTGCTCGGAGGCAATAGACAACAGACCGGCTTCCTTGTTGATGACGATGATATCTTCATCCTCATGCAGTATCGACAAACCTACAAATGGAGGAGCTTCAACGATTTTCTCCTTCGACAAGCTTACAGCTTGTCCAGGCTGAAGCGGATGATCATAGGCTGTTACGGTTTGTCCGTTGACAGAAATTTGACCGCGGGCAAGTGCGGATTTGATGGAGTTGCGCCCCATATTTTCTACCGTATTTAATAAGAAGCTGAGCAATTCAGCTGGTTCCTGAACTGTATATTCGCGAGCCTTCGGCGGTGTCCGATGGGTTGGTTTAGTTGGTTTAGTTGGATTGGTTGGTTTGACGGGCTTGGCTGGTTTGGCGGATTGGTAAGCTTTCGCCGGTTGATTCTTCTGCGGGCCTTTTCTCGGTTTATGGTTCTCTCGCTTACGCATTCGTAAGACCTCCTTGATGAGTAGACAACACTATACAGAACAGTACGCTTCACAGCTGGCGCTGATGGCGCGCTGTAGGACATGTTCTATGGAATGCTATCACTATAGCAGAAAGTTCGTGCAGATTCTATTCAGAATAGGTGAAAAGGCGTACATATTAGGAAGGGAACCGTGAAGTGGAAGCTATTACCTCACAGGAAAAGCCCATGTTATAATGAAGGACAGGAACAACGGGTTGCCGCAAGGGAACGGGGAAAAGGAGTCTACGCACATGTTTACAATGGACCAAGCGCGAAGCGCATTGCAGCGAGTATACGGCTACGATGGCTTCCGCGATGGACAACGGAAAATTATTGAACATCTTGCCGAAGGCAAGGACACAGTGGGGATTATGCCAACCGGCGGGGGGAAGTCAATTTGTTATCAGATTCCAGCGATGCTGCTGCCTGGGGTAACGCTGGTGATCTCGCCGCTTATTTCATTAATGAAGGATCAGGTGGATGCGCTGCACAGCTTGGGGGTCAAGGCTGGATTCATCAATAGCACGCTTGAGATGGGGGAAGCGGGCCGTCTCATGTGGCAGGCGCAGGAAGGACGCATGAAGCTGCTCTATGTAGCGCCGGAGCGGTTAGAGACAGAATGGTTCCGGGAACGCGCGAAATCGATTCCGATATCGATGGTAGCGGTAGACGAAGCCCACTGCGTCTCGCAATGGGGACATGATTTTCGTCCAAGCTATCGGACAATTGCACCTTTCATTCAGGAACTTGTGCAGAGTGGCCGCGAGCGTCCGATTGTGGCGGCATTTACCGCAACCGCGACGCCGGAAGTAACGGAGGATCTCATTCATTCCTTGGAACTGCTGGAACCCGAGCTTGTCGTAACGGGGTTCAAGCGGGATAACTTGGCGTTTACGGTGCTGCGCGGCGAGGAGCGGAAGGCGTTCACGCTTGATTATGTCCGGCAGCGGTCGAGCGAATCAGGCATTATTTATGCGTCGACGCGGAAGGAAGTCGAGGACATCTATGACATGCTGAGACGTGCAGGAATAGCTGCTGGCCGCTATCATGCTGGACTCGAAGATGAGGAGCGGGCGAAGATGCAAGAAGCCTTCCTCTATGATGATGTGCGTGTCATTGCAGCGACGAACGCGTTCGGCATGGGCATCGACAAGTCCAACGTACGGTACGTGCTGCATTACAACATGCCGAAGCATATGGAAGCCTATGTGCAGGAGGCAGGACGCGCGGGGCGCGATGGGGAGCCGAGCGAATGCGTGCTGCTGTTCCATCCGCAGGATATACTGACGCAGAAGTTCTTCATCGAACAAAGCGAGGCGGCTCCAGAACGGAAGGCGCATGAATATAAGAAGCTGCAAGTCATGATCGATTATTGCTATACGACCGGCTGCCTGCAAAATTATATGGTTCGCTATTTTGGAGAAGATGGAGAGCAGCCATGCGGCGTATGCGGCAACTGCAAGGACGAGCGTGAATCGATCGATATCACGATTGAAGCGCAGAAAATCTTCTCCTGTATTTATCGTATGCGTGAGCGGTTCGGCGTATCTATGGTTGCTTCCGTACTGAAGGGATCGCGCAACAAGAAGGTCATGCAGTATGGATTCGAGAAGCTGTCTACGCATGGCGAAATGCGGCATTTGGCGGAGAAGGAAATTTCGGATCTCATCTATGTGCTCATTGCGGAGGGGTACTTGCAGCTTAGCGAAGGGCAGTATCCGGTTGTGCGGCTGCTGCCGCTGGCAGCGGATGTATTGAAGGGCAAGCGAACCGTTGAACAGCGGGTTGCGAAGTCGTTGAAACCGAAGGCGGGCACTGCCATTGATGAGACGATATTTGAGCAGCTGCGTCTCATTCGACGCGAATTGGCAAGCCAGGCTGGAGTACCGCCTTACATTGTGTTTAATGACAGCACGCTGCGGGAATTGGCGGAGTTGCAGCCGACGACCGAAGCGGGTATGCTCCGTATTAAAGGGGTAGGGGAAGCGAAGCTGAAGCAGTTCGGCATGCCGTTCCTTGAATTTTTCCAGCAGCGGGAAGAAGAAGCGGGTCGCTACGATATGGAATAGGGTTAGGGATTGCAGATAAGGTCGAAGGTTCAATCGCGAATAACAAATGAAATGATGAAACGGAAATATTTGGGCAGAAGTGGCGTATATGGACATCCGTGGATAGATACGAGACACGACGATAGATAGGAAGCTTGAAGAACGGGTACTACCATTGACACGATGAATTGCGTGAATAAGGGGTTGAATCATGATGCATGAGTTTAATCTGGATCAAATCAAGGATGAAGCAAGCATTCAGGACTTTATGAAACTCGATATACGTGTTGGAACGATCGTGGAGGCAGAGCCGTTCGAGAAAGCGCGCAAGCCCGCGATTAAGCTGTCAATCGATTTCGGGCCGCTCGGAACGAAGCGCTCAAGCGCGCAAATCACGGCTCGTTATACGCCGGACAAGTTGTTAGGAAGACAGATCGTTGCTATCGTGAATTTCCCGCCGCGCCGTATCGCCGGCTTCGATTCTGAAGTGCTCGTATTAGGTGGTGTGCCTGGAGAAGGCGATGTTGTTCTACTAAATACAGATGAGATCATTCCAAACGGCACACCAATTGCATAGTGTGATTGATTACGAGGAAGAGGTACACGATGTTGAGTAATGATCAAGAGCTTGCGCACTTTTTAGTAGATGCAAAGCAGCGCACGTATGCTGCAGCGGACAATAACACATCTGTACAACCGATATTACCTGGCTCCGTGCAGTTGGAATGCCGCAGTGGGGACCTACGTATATCGGGATATTTACTTTGGTCAAAAGAGATCGTAGAGTTTACGAGCTGCGCTATAGTGGCGGCATGATTCGATAATCCGTTTTCGATTGCATTGACACAGAATAAAGCAAGCTGCCTGCAGCTTGCTTTTCTGTTCAAGGTGGTATCTTGGATGCATGTCGAGATCTTCCCTTACTTTGGTTATAATGGTAGAGGCTGATCGAGCAGTTCGGTCACTTTAAGGTAGTGTCTGATGAGAGGAAGGTTTAGATGAAAGTCGTACTTGCAACATTAAATGCTAAATATATTCATACCTCGCTGGCAATACGCTGCTTGAAGGCGCATTGCGAAGGCGAGTTCGATGTCGACATTGCCGAATATACAATTAAAGATCCGGTGATGAATATCGTCTCGGATCTATATCAGCGAGAGCCGGATGTGATCGGATTCTCCTGTTATATATGGAACATCGAGGAGACGATTAAGGTCGTCAACATGCTGCGCAAGGTGCGGCCGGAGATCCGCATCGTACTTGGCGGCCCCGAGGTGTCCTATGACACGAAGGAATGGATGGAGCGGCTGTCGGATGTTGACTTCATCGTTATGGGTGAGGGAGAAGAGACGCTGCTTCATTTGCTGCGGGAGATCGAAGGCGAAGGGAAGTATCATTTCGTATTCGGGGTGGCGTATCGGAACAAGCAGGGCGAGGTCGTTATCAATCCGCCACGGCCGAAGCTGGACTTGAATGAAATTCCATCCCCCCACCGCTTTGCGGAAGACATTCCGAGCCTCGGCAAGCGTGTTGTCTACTTCGAGACAAGCCGCGGTTGTCCGTTCAGCTGCCAATTTTGCTTATCCAGTATCGAGGTTGGCGTTCGCTATTTCGATATTGAACGAACGAAGGCAGATATCTTGTACTTGATCGATAATGGGGCGAAGCTCATTAAGTTCGTCGATCGGACGTTCAACATCAAGCGCGATTACGCAATGGAGATGTTCCAGTTCCTCATTGAGAACCATCGCGGCTGTGTATTCCAATTTGAGATCACGGCGGACATTATGCGCCCAGAGGTGCTTGATTACTTGGCTGAGCATGCACCACCCGGCGTATTCCGCTTTGAGATCGGCGTCCAATCGACGAACGATCCAACGAATGAGCTTGTAAAGCGGCGCCAGAACTTCACGAAGCTGACCCGAACCGTAATGAAGGTGAAGGACAGCGGCAAGATCGATCAGCACTTGGATCTGATTGCAGGGCTGCCGCTTGAGGATTACGATACATTCCGCAAAACATTCAACGATGTATTTGCACTGCGTCCGGAGGAGTTGCAGCTCGGATTCTTGAAGATGCTGCGTGGTACAGGACTTCGTCTGGATGCTGAGAAGTACGGCTATGTCTTCATGGATCATGCACCATACGAAATGCTGTCGAATGATGCGCTCCCGTTCCGTGATGTCGTGCGATTGAAGCGTCTGGAAGACGTACTGGAAAAGTACTGGAACGCACATCGCATGGATCGGACGATGGAGTATTTGATGCATACCGAATTCGACTCACCGTTTGATTTCTTCCAAGCATTCGGCGACTTCTGGGAAGCAAATGGCTGGCAGAAGATTGGACATCAATTAGAGGATTTGTTCGTAAGACTGCATGCCTTTTTAACTGCGCACGGACTCAAAAAGCCGCATGTGGCATTGGGATTAATGAAGCTCGACTACTTCATGAACCAGAAGTATAAGCCGCGCAAAGTATGGTGGAACAAACAGCTTCAGAAAGAGGAGGCTTCGCGCGTTCTGCAATGGGCGGCAGGACAGGCTGAGCTTGTGACTGAGCAATTCGCAGCTCTAGGTCTTTCGGAGAAGGAGCTGCATAAGCACGCTGTTGTAGAGATGATCCCGCTTGAGGCAGTTGTTCGCAGCCGTTCACTCGGAATGTTCCAACATACGGAACATGGTTTCGAGACAACCGATGAGGGGTTAACAGATGAAGTGTACGGCATTTTCTTGTATCAGCAGACAGATGATGAAAAACCGTTGCTGTTTACGGTGAACCAATCCATGATGGTTATTGTTGAATAGGACTTTAGTAGCAATCTTAGGTATTAGACCTAAGATTGCTTTTTTTATCTCTTCTCGTCTAGTCCTATCAGCAAAAATAAAATAGGATGGGGTAGGATTTGGAAATGAAAAACATACCAAAAGTCTCATGAAAATTACGGGTTGTCACTTTGTATAATTAAAATGTGGGCATATGTACTTATTTTCATACATTCCTTCTTCCGGTATAGTTTGTCGAGAGAAAAATAGAGAGATATTCTAGGAGGTAAAAGTTTGTGATGAAATGGTTCAAAAAAACAGCTGTCATAATGGGATGTGCTGCACTTCTTATGACGGGATCGATGCCAGCGCATGCTGAGGGAACTGCGAACTACACTGTCGGGGCGGGACAGGCGGTAGAGCTTGATCAAGGCATTGCGACAGTGACCTTGAAAAAAGGAATGGAATACATAAATGGCACGGAAACGAAAGCCATGATTACGAGAAATGGCGGCAAACCTTCCGGCTTCGAAATCGGTACGGTTATACCAGAAGACGGCCGCTGGTTTTTGTATTTTGAGTACACCGATTCCGGACATATCAAAGATAGCGATAAAAATGAGATCGATGCAGATGAACTGCTGCAGAGTTACAAAGACGGACAAGAAGAAGCAAATAAAGAAATGACCCCTGAAAATCATCTATTTGTGGATGGTTGGGACGTAGCACCTAAATATGATGAAACGGCACGTAGAGTTGTATGGTCGCTATTACTGCATGACAAAGACAATGCCTCAATGGTCAATTATAACGAGCGTATATTGACGCGAGAGGGTTATGTGTCGGCGATCTTGGTTTGTGATCCCAAAAAAGTAGAAGCATCGCGCAAGGAAATGAATGATTTGGTCTTGTCTACACTGAAAATCAAAGAAGGCAAGCGCTATGAGGATTTCAATGAATCGACGGATAAGGTGGCGGAGTATGGCTTGGCTGGACTTATCCTTGGCGGAGCGGGTGTTGCCGTTGCCAAAAAAGTTGGATTAATCGCATTGGCGCTCGGCTTGTTCAAAAAGTTCTGGATCGTTATTGTGGCTGTCATTGCTGGCTTGTGGAAGCTCTTAACAGGCAAGAAGCGCAACAAGGAGCAGGAAGAAGAGGAAGTGCAATCTGCTGCAGGTGATGAACAATCGGCTTCTCAGCAGTCCTCGCAGCAGCCTCCATCTCAACAGCCGCCAATGTCATAAATTCAAAATGAACAGGATCGTATCCTATATGGAAAGAGGCAGACTAGACAATGATGTCTATCTGCCTCTTTTTTCTACGTCTTTACAAGAAGCAGGATATCCTCATAAAGCTACATGTCTCTGCGGTTGAAATAAATAAGACCACTAAGTAGAAAGAGCAGGAATCCACCGACAATGACGAACAAAAGAGTGCCGAGCGAGACATTGAATGCCCCGTATTTCTCCACGCCGTTCATCGCGAGTGCAGGCTGTGCCCAAGGATACCATGGGCCGTACTTTTCCGAATTGACGATGAGCATATTCGGCAGTGTCAGCATCACGTTAATAGCAAGCGGAGCCGCGAAGCTTGACCATGATACGGACACGAACAGCTGAAGCGCGGCAACAGGCAATGTAGCCAGCCAGCCATTGGAGAAGGCTCTCAGAAGTTCAGTCCAAGGGATAGGTGCTGTATATCCTTTTAATAAGCCGACAGCAATTGCACTTAGCAGGAACAGTACTTGTGTTAGTCCCAGCAGCAGTGTAACATGGGCGAATTTCGCCAAGTATAGGCTGGAGCGGGACACAGGCAAGGAAAGCATTTGTTTCCAACCGCCTCCCGCGTGCTCGTACCGGCATATAAATGCAGAGAACACGCCAGCCAACAGCGGTAAGAACAACATCGCGTGCGCGATTGACATCGTCGACCATAAATAGAGCCACTGGATTTCGGGCGGCTGCTGCTCAGAAATGAATAGGCCGACGAGCATGGCCAGTAGAGGACTGATCAGGGTAAGCAGTCCAATATGGGACTTGCCCAACTTTAAACGTTCAGATTGAAATAATCGCAGCCATGTTGCCACATCAATCCACATCCCTTCTAATGAAGTGAACAAGGCTGAACAGAAAGACGACGAAGCCGATCAAGATACCTGCGATGACGGAGTACTCTGGAATATTGGCTTCATTTACAAGCAGCGGCCACTTGTACGGCATCCAATCCGGCATTCTAATCGAATACACGGATACGATCGTGCCTAGAATTCCGCAAGTAAGTGGAATGGCTTGGTTGCTGATAACGGTAGATAACCATAGCTGCAGTGCGAGTATGGGCATAGCCGCTAAGAATGGATAGAAGCTGTTCATGAGCAGCAATGACCAAGGAATATTTGTGCCGAAGCCGAGAAGAAGGCCGAGCAGTACAGATCCGATAGCAAGCAGCAGCGATGCGGTGAACATCATGAACAAGCTCAGGATGTATTTAGATGTGAAAATACTGAACCGTGACACAGGAAGCGCGAGCAACTGCTTCCATGAGTTTTGGCGATGCTCGATACTTGCAATTAAAGAAGTAACGAGCGTTATGCCAAACAATAGGGCTAGAACGGCCAATAATTTAATGTCGCTAAGCAGCCCGAACCATACTTGATCTTTCAGCTTGGATACGAGGTAGTCATAACGCAAGCTGTAATTGAGTGCCTGCAGGCTGATAACACCGAATGGGCCTAGGACAATGAGCAGCCATATCCATGTATGGCGTATTTTTACAAAGTCAGATGACAGCAGCTTCCCGATCATCGATTGTTCCCCTCTCCAGTCATTGAGAGGAAGATCTCTTCCAGCGACTGCCGCTGTTCTTCTACTCGATACACGGACAGTTGGTTATGGACGAGCAGATCAACGAGGGAGGCGACCTGACTGTCTGGCATGTAGTTCATCAAGACGCTTCCTTCCTGCTGCTCTACAGCACATCCAGATGCAGCGAGCAGATTCGCTGCCTTGACAGGATTCGAGACTGCGAATCGAATACGATGCTGCGCCTGATCCTGCAATACGCTGATGGAATCCTGAAAGACCATACGTCCATGCTGAATAATGCCTACGCGCGTAGCCATCTGTTCAATCTCACTCAATAGATGGCTGGATACAAGAACCGTAATGCCGTGCTGATGGGGAAGGCTCTTAATCAGCTCTCTAATTTCCAGAATCCCAGAGGGATCAAGGCCATTGGTCGGCTCATCCAAGATGAGCAGCTCTGGACTGCCCAGCATAGCTGCGGCGATGCCAAGCCGCTGCTTCATGCCAAGCGAGTACCCCTTAACTGGGCGATTGGCATCATTCGTGAGTCGAACGACGGCAAGTACTTCATCGATTCGCGACTTCGGCACATCGATAATTCTGCGTATGGCCTCTAGGTTGTCCCGTCCAGTCAGATGAGCATAGTACGATGGATATTCAACCAACGATCCGACCTTGCGTAAGATCTCTAACCGATGGGAGTGCAAGTTCTTATTGAATATTTGAATGTTGCCCTTCGTAGGGCGAATGAGTCCAAGCAGCATGCGGATCGTCGTTGTCTTGCCTGCACCGTTCGGTCCAAGGAAGCCGTATATATCCCCGCGGTTAATCGTAAGCCGAAGCTGATCGACTGCTCGGCGGTCGCCATATGTTTTCGTCAACCCTTCGGTTTGAATGATTGTTTCACTCAATGTATATCACCTCGTCAGTTAACGATACAGGTCGAAGGTTAAAACAAAAGCGGCTGCTTGTTTAAATTCTGTTTAAGAAAGGATCTGTTTAAAAAGGGAGAAGAAGCCCATGAACATGATCGCGTCCATGGGCGTAATGGGGGGCGCTTATTCATACGGATACTTTAGACTTTCGGTAGTTCGGTTTTTCGAGTGGAAGTGATTAAAAATGGTCTTCGTTAACGAGTTGGGTTCATTTGATTCTTATGGTTCCTAGTATTTATTGAGTTTATAGAATTTATAGTATATTGATTTCAATGAATTCATTGTCATTGGATTTCATAATTTCATTGAGTTCCCTTTAGTTTGTCCTTTAGTTTGATACGCTCATTGCCTTCATAGGCGCTATGCTCATCCTTGTCCCTTCTGGGCTGCTCGTTACTTGCCATTGCAGCTGCATTTCTGCGGTCATCAACTCGACAATCGTCAGCCCAAGGCCAACGCCTTTACTTGTGGACGCAGCGCTCATACCGGGTCCGTGATCCTCAATCACAATTGCAGTCTTCTCTCCATGCGCATGAATCGCAATCCCGATATATCGCCCTTCTGCGGCATGGCGCACAATATTTTGAAATAAATTATCGAGGATGCGCGTCATCCACTGTAAATCGACCCTCCAAGTAACGGGCTGCTCTGGGAGCTCAATATGAATCTCAAAGCCTTCTTTCTCCCAAATCGGGTACCAGCTCGCCGCAGAAGTTCGGACAAGCCGCAGCATATCCGTTGCTTCCATCTTCAGCGAATACTTGTGAGCAGACAGCAACGTGTACGCCAATAAATTATCAACAAGCTGTCCCAAATCACTGACCTTCTTATCGATAAGAACCAGCGACTGTTGGCCTTGCTCGGACAATGGCTCTCGTTGGAGCGAATGGGCATGTCCCCGAATCGTGGTTAACGGTGTTCGGAGATCATGGGACAAATTAGCGATCAGTTCCTTGCGCAGCGTTTCTTCCTCTTGTTCTCGTTGACGGCTGGAGGTAAGCTGCTTGATCATTTGGTTGAAGGTATGCTCCAATTGTCCAATTTCATCCCACTTCGTTATTTCGATTGGCGAAGGCAAGCCATTGGCATTATCGGGAACCATCGCCTTGCCTAATCGAACAAGCCGTCCCCGAAGCTTGTAGAAGAACCACCAAGAGGCAACTGTAAATAGAACAAACACAATGGCGATGACGATAAGAGCGTGTGTTGTACTATATCCCGCTCTATCTGATACCATCAAATTTCGAGCAATTTGCATAACCATGAATCCTTGCTTCGGATCCTGCCCGATAAAAGCTACGACGGTGAACGGATCTCCATCGTAGCTCTTCTTCATAAAGGTGATGGCGTCCCCAGCATTCCATTGTGCTGGCAGGCTGGGCTGTACAGGAAGCTGAAGGCGAGTAGTACCGCTGTTATCGACCCAGAATAATTTGGCTTCTGGGTACTCCTTCTTCAGCTCATGCAGTCTCTGATCAATCGCAGCCCGATCAGCTTGCTTGAATTGAGCAGCTTCTTGGTGCCACCGCTCTTCTAACTTAGCCGCTACCGCATAACGATTCTCGACGGGTTCCCCTCCATTCTGCAAGAGAGATACATAATACAGAATCGTAGAGGTTAATGGAAAAATAATCGGCCAGATCATGAGAGCGACAAATACAAGCGTCAAATACCGGATCAGCAGTGATTTGCGCAGTGGAATACGGGAATTCATAGCTTCACCCGATATCCGATGCCGCGAATCGTCTCAATAATTTCCGGCTGGCTAGGATCGTTTTCGATTTTCTCCCGCAGATGCCGAATATGAACCATGAGTGTCTTATCGCCCTCCATGTAGGGTTCGCCCCAGACGCTTTCATAAATTTGTTCCTTCGTTAAGATCTGATTGGCATGACGCAGCATGAAGGCAAATATATGATGCTGCTTGCCGGTAAGTGTGATTTCTTCACCGGTCAAGGCATGCACAATGTGATTATCGTGCAGGGATATGCGCAGATGCTTCAACTCGATGGAAGCAGGGGACTGCTTCTCGAAGCGCCGCAGCAGTACCTCCACTCTTGCAGCAAGCTCATCCGGATGGAAAGGCTTCGTTACGTAGTCATCGGCGAATTGCAGCCCCTGCAGCTTGTCGTCAATAGACGTGCGGGCTGACAGCAGCAAGATGGGCGTACTTGGGTATTCGCGTTTCAGACGCTGTCCCACCGTAAAGCCGTCCAATCCTGGAAGCATCACATCAAGTATGATCAGATCGCTATCAGGTGCGTGCACCAGTGCATGTTCACCGGACAGCAGCCACATTACCTGATAGCCTTTATCTTGCAAATAACTGCTGGTCCATGTTCCTATTTCTTTGTCATCTTCTATGTATAATAGCCGTTGACTCATTATGAACGATCTCTCCCTATCGTGTCTTCGTGTCATTGAACATTATAGCTCATATGAAACCAGATGATAGAGAAAGAATGCAATAGTTGGACGATAGCCGTGTAGTTCATACTAGATTACATCAGCCCTCGCTGCTAGTACCGAATAGGTGGCCGGCCGAATCTACTTCTGCTGAATGGCCGCCTGACTATTGATCGGTGGCGGGCTGTGCAGCAGGCTGCGGAAGATGAACAGGGATGCTGTATAGCACAGCATCGTAACAACTACGATGGAAGCAAACCCCGCGACGCGTGCATAGAGGACACCAGCCAGAACGGATCCAAGCATCGTTGCAAAATACATTGTGCTGTTTGCAAGCGCGGATACGGTTCCACGTGCATTCGGTTGATCCTTCTGAAGAGTTCCCATTAAGAGAGGGAACAGCATGCCGCCGCACAAGGCGATAAGCGTATAAGCGATACTAATGAATGCAAGAAGATGGCTGGTCATGACGATCACATACATCGCAATCATGCCAAGGAGTGAATATGTAACGGTTCGTCGAATGCCGAGCGTACGTTCCACCTTCGAGACGAGAATACTGCCGAACAAATTGCCGATCCCAAAGCCAAGGATGAATAGTCCCGTTTGCTGTACAGTAAGAGAAAAGTCATCAGCGAGCCAATTTCCCAGATAGGAGAAGGTAGAAAAAGTACCTAGCTGATATAGAAAATACCCGAGAAAAGCAAAGGTGGTGCTGCGGCGCGAGAAAAGAGCGCGATATTGTCGTCCAAGAGAGCTCAGTGAACTTCGTTGTTTCGTCGCTGGTGGGATAGAAGGGAGCTTTAGCGCCAATATGATGGTAATGAGCAGCGCAGTTACTCCGATGGCATAGAAGGGCAGTCTCCAACTGCTCGCGGCAAGCAGGCTGCCAAGAGGTACGCCGAGACATTGCGAGACGGCTAGGCCAGCAGTTGCGGCGCCCATCGCTTTTACGATCTTGTGCGGTGCTACTAATTGAGGGATGGATGCCCATATTTGCGGCGAGGCGATTGCCGCGCTAATTCCCGCCAAGGCGCGGTAGGTGAATAAGAGGGAGAAGCTTGTTGTTGAACCGCATAGTGCTGTGAACAGAGAGAATCCCAGCATCCCTCCGAGGAGACAAGACTTGCGATCCAGTCTGTCGGATAGCGGTCCGGCGATTAGGGCGAAAAGGGCGTATCCGAGTGCATAAGCAGAAATAAGCCATCCTGATTGTACGACAGAGATATGCAGAACTTCTCGTAGTGTTGGCAGCATAGGAGATACGATAAAGGTATCTGTACCAATGATGAACATCGTGGCAAAGAATAAAGACATAATAGTACGGGATGATGATGCGGCATGTGGTTGATTCATCGTGTTGCTCATTGTAACTGGCCTCCTGTAATGAATACGCGATCTCATGCGGCAATGACACAGACACAAGGGATCGTCTTTAAACGAGATGATTCATAGGTTACAAATGATAGTGAATATAGGCAAGATTCACTGATTATGAAGGTGCGCACCTTTGTTCAATAGTTCGAGTGTAATCGAACTATTGAATGATGTCAATCATTTCGGTACAATAATGACATGAGAACATTATTTCATCCCGATATCGAACATATTGAACTTTCGCAAGTGTTCTATGCGCTCAGCGAGCCGATTCGAATGAGTATCGTGCTGCAATTGATGAGCATTCCAGAGCAAACCTGCGGAGGATTCGATTTATCACTGTCCAAGTCTACCATGTCCCATCATTTCAAAGTACTGCGTGAAGCTGGTATTATTCGAACTAGAATGGAGGGAACACAGCGATTCATCTGTTTGCGCAAGGATGAGCTCGAAGCGCGCTTTCCTGGTTTAATGCAAGTAATCCTGACCCAAACCAAGGAGATATGACGTCATAGTTCGGCAAACAGAGGAAGGGCCTTGTAAAGTGTCAAAGTTGAAGAACGGAGCTCCGCATGGGTATGCAAATGCGAAAAAAAAGACGCTTCCATCCCCACAATTACTGTGGTTCTGGAGGCGTCTTTGCTTATCTGTCAGACGAACTCTCTTGTTACTACTCTCTTGGAACATCAATGTTCAGTTTTTTATGTGTTTATGGGTCGAACATCGGCATCTTGGTGGCGAAAGCGCTTCATGCCCCATACCGTAAGCAGCATATAACAGAGAATGACAACGATGCTGTTGTCTCCTGCTACATATAGAGCAATGCCTGAAGTCGGAACCGCAATGCCGCGCAGAACACTCCACATTACATTATGTGCCGAATGGAATATAGAAGCTGACCATACGCTGGATGAACGCAATCGAATATATCCGATGACAGGGCCTAGGAACAGGCAGGATACCACAATGAATAGGCATGCGAGAAACGGATTTTGATCTTGGTGGTAGATGGGAGACATCAATATAATCGGGATATGCCATAGACCATGAATCAGGCCGGTGGCGAATAACGCACTTCTCTCTCCCAAGCAGTTTACAAGAAGCGGAAGCAAATAACCTCTCCAGCCAAGTTCTTCACCAAGTGAGCTCGTAACTACTGCGCTGACAAATTGTATCGCGACAACGATCGGGAAGGCCGTCCAATCATAGCCTGCATAGGTGGGGGGGACATCAATGACTAGGGCACCAACTCCCCAGGCGAATCCATAGCTTAGGGCTACAATAACAGCTGGAACAGTGGTACATAGGAACCACCATTTGAACCCGCATTTTCGTAATCCAAGCGCGGCCCAACCGGAACGCGATCGACCATCCCTCGTTACTAATAGGAGCATAATTAAGGCAGCCGCAGTTGGAGTCAGCATATACAGTAAGGAATTGGTGTTCGGAACGATACTGACGCCTATAGCAAGAATGAAGACGATTGCTGTGTAAATCAGTGCTTTTGTATGGCTGTGTAAATTAGAAAACATGCTGCATTCCTCCGGTTTCGCTTTTTTTCACGGGCCTATCATATTACAATAAGGATGGTGCTCCCAGTGAGGAACATCTGAAAATACCGTCATATGAATATCCTATCTTGGATGTAGAAGATGCCATAAATATATCTGGCTGAGCGATTAGAGAAGTATGTTGCTTACATGGAAAGAGGCAAGTGAATGGAGAAACGACAATGGCATTGGATCGACGCAGCTCTGATGGGCTTATACATTCTCTGGATTGTATCAGGGGCAGTTTATATTGCCATATCACCGGACTTTAGTACGGTTCATACCGGACGTACAATCGTACCGTTTATATTGTGTTCTGCGCTGCCTTTGTGGTTCTGGAGACCTGGCAGCATTCACCCGTCGAAATTTATTGCCTCGGAAATAATTTTGTCGGGAGGCATTAACATTTCCATGCATTTGTCGATGCCTGTGTATCTCGACAATATGGTGCTGCCCGCACTTCTCATTGGATTTATGACGTCAAGGAAGAATGTATGGTGGGGAGGTTCGATCGTCGGACTTTTTCCCTTCATTGGCTTATGGAGCGGCAAATTAACTTGGCTTCAGTCTTTGGACTCGTCTGTTAATCATGTAATATTGTTCGGGATCGGTGTTGGCTTTCATGTGTTCCTGCATTCGCAACGAAGAATGAAGCAGCTGCTTCAAGAGAATGAGCATCAATTCAATATTATTCGTCAATATGCGGAGCAAGTGGAGCGGCTTACCGTTCAGGAGGAGCGCAATCGCGTAGCTGGCGAATTGCATGATACATTAGGCCATTCCCATGCATCGATTGTTATGGGGTTGGAATCTGTTAAGGTTCTGATGGAGGATGATCCTGAACAAGCAAAGAATAGGCTTGAGAGTGTGATTGTACACGCACGGAGCAGCTTTGAAAAAATCCGACATCACATTCATGATATCGCTCCTTCTGAAGAAGTGGAGCGAACCTTGGATGAGGTATTGAAGCACTTGCTGGACACGCTTTGCAATCAAACTGGTATTGCATGTAATCTCAAAACAGAAGGCATCAACTATTCTGTTCCTTATGCACACCGTATGGTATTAGAGCGTTGTGTGCAGGAAGCCGCTACAAATGCAGTGCGTCATGGTAGAGCATCATCTATCGAGGTTAACCTTGTCTATGACGAGACAGAAGTATGCTTATCGATTCGGGACAATGGGTTAGGCAATGAGAAGCTAACCTTTGGCTATGGCCTGTCATCAATGCAGGATCGCCTGCATGCTTATGGTGGGCACTTAATGGTGCGTACTTCATTAGGGAACGGCATGGAAATTGTATGCAAGGTTCCGCGTAAGTTGCCAATAGAGGGCGATCAGCCGATCCGCTTGCTCATTGCTGATGATGAGCAGCTCTTTTGTGAGAGTTTGTGCTATTTATTTAGCCAAGAAGATGATGTCTATGTCATAGGTGCAGCAGTGGATGGGAAGGAAGCGGTTGAATATATGGAGCGCGAGCATCCTGATGTCGTGCTCATGGATATTCGAATGCCGCGAATGGATGGCTTGGCTGCTGTTCGTGTGATTAAGGAGCGATGGCCGGATGTGAAGATCATTCTGCTGACAACGATTGAGGAATCAGATTATGCCGTACAAGCGATTGATGCGGGAGCGGAAGCGTATCTGCTAAAGTCCATGCCTCCGAAGGAGCTGCTTGCCAGCGTCCGTCTTGTACATCAAGGGGGAACGCTCCTAGCGCAGCCGATCGCACGATTGATGACCGATCAATTATTGCAAATGGATCACGCTGAGGCCCGAAGTGAAGTGGCAGGGAGTATGGGGCCATGCATGGAAAGCAGTGAAGATCCATTCGGCTTAACTGAACGTGAGAAGCAGGTGCTCTATTATTTGGCGCAAGGAAAGAAATACCGTGAAATTGCTCAGATTCTCTATTTGTCCGAAGGAACGATCCGCAATCATATCTCAAGCCTATATGCCAAGATGGGAGTAAACGATCGAATGTCTGCCGCGAATGCAGCACGGAAAGCACGTCTTGTATGAATAGAGAGAAAGCGCTTAGTGAACACACTAGGCGCTTATTTGTGTATTGGCACGGTTATTTCCGTACTCTTGCTATAATGGCTTGATTGACACGCATCATTTCTTGAACAGAGATTCGCGTCAGTGAATAGGGGGAGCCCCCGCCGGTATATACGAATTCCTGTTCCAGAACTTTCGGATCGATAAGAAATGTGGCTGTGAAGCCAAAGGAAGGAATCCCGCCGGCAGGATATCCAGCAAGCTGAAGCATTTCTTGCTCGAGCGCCAAGCGTGGAGGAGGAATAAGCAGTGCCTTGCCAACTCTGCTGGTGCTTGCACGGTCTTCGCCCTTGACGATGGCTACAAGTAAGTGACCTTCACCATCGATCATGCAGACATTTTTAACAAAATCAGCTTTATCGGCTTGCACCGCTTGAGCAGCATCCTCAACGGAATGGCACAGTGTATGTAGACGCAGATGTTCAGCAGCCATTTGATTCGCGCGGAGATAGGAAATAAGCTTGTTATCATATTCATCTGTTGACTGCGGTGGTTGCTGATTTTCTAGATATTCCTTGTTCGTATTCATCTATGTCCCTCCATTCAAAAGAAAAAGAGCTCGTATAAATGCAAGCGAACGTGTAAGTCTAGGTGTAGGTTGCTTGCTAATAAAAAGGCATCCGGTCTTCCCGAAAGGAATCGGATGCCGAGTCAATCATGCGCGCATTAAGGAGCAACAGAGCGCAATACAGTGCAGTTGCCATCAAGCGTATATTCACCAAGGTTGGCAGGAAGCAGGAAGCATTCGCCTGCTTTGAAAGCGATCTGCTCGTCAGCAGTTGTAAGTGTGCCTGTTCCTTCGCATATAACAAGAATGACGAAGCTCTCTTCTGTTGTTGCGAGTGCCCATGGCTTCTCAACGATGCCTTTTTCTACACGGAAGTACGGAGACTCCGCGAGCACCAGCCACTCGTTAGCGACAGCGCCATTTGTAGACATGCGAGTTGCGCCCGCACCTTCGTACGCGATGACATTCAAGGAATCCTCAATGTGCAGCTCACGCGGCTTGCCGTCGAGACCTGGACGATTGTAGTCGTACAAGCGATAAGTCGTATCGGAGTTCTGTTGGATCTCAGCGACTACAACACCTGCACACAATGCATGAACAGTACCAGCTGGAATGTAGAAGGTATCTCCGGCCTGTACGGATACTTCTTGGAGAACCTCCATAATGCGGCCATCTTCGATCGCTTCTGCCATTGCTGCGCGATCAATGCCTTCCTTCAAGCCGTAAATGATTTTCGCACCTGGCTTCGCGTCCAGCACATACCACATCTCTGTCTTGCCCAGTTCGCCTTGCGGCAGACCTTCATACGTGTCAGTAGGGTGTACCTGAACAGAGAGATCATCCTTGCAGTCCAACAGCTTGATAAGCAGTGGGAATCGGCCGTTCTTCTCAGAGAAGCCCTTGGAGCCGAACCATTCCTTGCCGTATTGTTCACGTACTTCGTCCAAGCCAAGTCCAGCCAGTTCACCGTTTACGACCTTCGTCGTACCGTTCGGATGATCACCGATCATCCAACCTTCACCGATATGTCCTTCTGGCAAATCCAATCCGAATTGCGTCAGAGCACGGCCGCCCCATACGCGTTCTTTAAATTCTGGCTGAAACTTCAATGGATAAGGTCTTGTCATGTTCTCTCACTCCCGAGTTGTCTAGTATCTAGTTGATTGGAAAAACTCAAGTCTCTCGCCGTCCGGACCCTTAAAGAAAAAATAGCGGCTGCCGTTCGGCAAGGTAACCAGTTCTTCATCAATAAGCTCAACTTGAGGCAGGCTCTTCATTCGAGCCAACTCAGCCCCTATATCGTCAACAGTGAAGGCGATATGGTGAACCCTGCCTTCTTCCGTTAAGCTTCCAGAATAACCTTCTACAAGTTCAACTTCCGTTTCGTCAGCACCGTCCCATCCGAGAAAGGCGAGGCGAATGACACCATTCGTATGAAGAAGGGTTCCTTTCAGCTTCAAGCCGATGACTTCCTCATAGAATCGAATGGATAGTTCTATATTGCGAACCATGATCCCAACGTGCTCCATTTTGCGAACTGCCATTTCTCAACAACTCCTTCAACATGGTGAACAGGATGGTGGGACAGATATCGAAGCGGAAGCTGCAATTGCCAATCCAAGTGGGAAAGGCTCTACACGCGATCAGATGTTATTTTCGTTTCTCTACCGCAATGACATAAGGTGCATCTGGACGCTGCAGCATTCGATAAATAACGGCTTGCCCAAGACGAGCTGGAAGAGACTCCGCCCAAGCTCGCACTTGCTCGGCCTCATCATCGCCGCCGCTATGTCCGGGATAGAGTACAATACTAAGCACTCCGCCAGGACGCAGCATAGATAAACCGTTGTCGAGTGCTGTAAGTGTCGTCTCAGGGACGGTCATAATGCGCTTGTCTGCCTCATTCGTAGGCAGATACCCAAGATTGAACATGATGGCAGCGGTTGTACCGAACCATTCTTCGCCCAGCACTTCATTCATGGCATGATGGCTTGCCTGAAGCAAGCTGACATGTGCGTATTCGTCTTCGCCCAGCTCACGATGAAGCCGCTTACGAGTCAGCTCAAGCGCTTCTTCCTGGACATCGAAGGCGGCTACTGAGCCGCGCGATCCAGTTAGGCGGGCGAGAAATAAGGTATCTACACCTGTTCCCATCGTTGCATCAATGACGCGTTCACCGGGCTGCACGCGCTCCTTCACCACTTGCTGTGCATAGCCGAGTACGGAAAGAAATCCCATCTTATGACTCCCTCCAATACTTGCCCTGCCATGTGTTGCGCCGTTTCAGCTCCGCATCGATGCCATTGAGCACTTCCCATTTTCTCATGCTCCACATCGGTCCAATTATTAAGTCCCGCGGTGCGTCACCTGTCACGCGGTGGACGATCATCTCCGGAGGAAGCATTTCAAGCGAATCGACGATAAGCTTGATATACTCATCCATCTCCAGGAAGCGCAGCAATCCAGCTTCATATTGCTTCACCATCGGGGTCTTGCGCATGAGATGAAGCAGATGAAGCTTAATGCCTTGCACATTCATCTGAGCGACAGCTTGGGCCGTCTCGAGCATCATACTGTGCGTCTCTTGCGGTAGTCCGTAGATGATGTGGGTGCAGACGCGAATATTATGCTTGCGGAGCTTCTCTACGGCTTCGATGTAGCATGCTGTATCATGTGCGCGGTTAATAAGTTGAGACGTCGATTCATGAATCGTCTGAAGTCCCATCTCGATCCATAAATACGTGCGCTTATTAAGCTCTGCCAAGTATTCGACAACATCGTCCGGCAAACAGTCAGGCCGTGTCGCAATGGACAAGCCGACGACACCAGGCTGCTCAAGAATGACTTCGAAGTAATCTCGCAATACGTCCACTGGTGCATACGTATTCGTATAAGCTTGAAAATAGCCGATATATTTGGCATTTGGCCATTTCGCATGTTGTCTATCTCGAATGGTGTTGAATTGAGTGACCAGATCGTCGCGCCGACGACCAGCGAAATCTCCAGAACCACGCGAGCTGCAGAACGTACAGCCGCCGATCGCAATGCTTCCGTCCCGATTCGGACAGGTAAACCCAGTGTCGAGCATCACTTTGAATACCTTTTCTCCGAATTGCTCGCGCATCTCATAATTCCATGTATGAAACCGCTTGTCTCCCCACAAGAGGGGGGAAGTCGATTGTGTGTGTATTAAGCCGTCCAATGGCATACAAGCCCTTTCAATTGCAGTGTAAGTTGATTGTTATGCAAAACGTGAACCATCCATAACGGATGCTTATCGATAACAATCCCGTTGTATTATTGTAGCAGATTTGGCCGTAAAAGCGAAGACAGCGGGCAAGCTCTGTTGTTCTTATTTGCCTGCATCGCCGTCTTTACTTTTTATCGCTTGTCATGCACAATAAGGGCTTGGAGCATAATCAGTATGGAGGAAAGCACACATGCGCTTACGTGGCAAAAGAGGAGCAAAAGAGCTGCTTGCAGAGCAAACCGACTTGGTCGTGCTTGAGCCGGAGCAGTTGAAGGGCAAATGGAGTGAGGCGTTCGGAAATGACCGCCCCATATATGTTGAGCTGGGAATGGGAAAAGGGCAGTTCATCAGTAAGATGAGCTTGAAGTACCCAGACATCAACTTCATCGGTGTGGATATGTACGATGAGTTGATCGCTCGCGGATGTGAGAAGGCTCGCTTATTTCGAGAAGAAGCAGGAATGCAGGAAGCGTCCAACCTGAGACTGGTGCGCGCGAATGTCGAATTTTTGGAGCAAATTTTTGCAGAAGGCGAACTTGAGCGCGTATACTTGAACTTCAGTGATCCGTGGCCGAAGAAGAAGCACGCACGCCGTCGCTTGACTCATTCGCGTCTTGTTGAGAAGTATCGTTATGCATTGAGCAAGACAGGTGAGATCCATTTCAAAACGGATTCAGAGACCTTGTTCGAGTTTTCCTTGAACTCCTTCGCAGAGATGGGGCTTCAAATGCGGAATATCTCCTTGAACCTGCATCGTGATGGCATCAATGAAGAGCATGTTATGACAGAGTACGAAGAGAAATTTATGGGCAAAGGCATGAATATTCATCGTGTCGAGGTGCTCGTTGGGGATCAGGCGTACAAGCAGTACCGCTCTTCCTTGTCTCACAAAGAGCCTTACGCATCCCGTTAATTCCGGGTCGAAATCATATATGGAAGATCAAAAAAGCCGCTATTCTGCATGAATGATGGATGACAGTGCTTCATCATTCGCATGCTTGATAGCGGCTTTACTGTTAATCGATTGAAGTAAATGGCACATTCATCATTTGTAAGATTGCTTCAGCACATACCTTAGGATGATAACGAGATGCCTTCTGCTCATGTTCTAAGCGGCGTGCGGAGACCTCATCATAATGATGTACAAGAAGATTCATCCATTTCGTAATCGTATGTGCAGACTCGATCGACTCGCCATATCCCTTCTCCGTGAAGTAGTGGGCATTCTCTTCCTCTTGGCCGGGAAGCGGCTGATAGAAGAGCATCGGAATCCCCTTGGCCAGCGCCTCGGTACAAGTCATCCCGCCTGGCTTAGTGACGAGCAGGTCGGACACATCCATCAATTGGTCAACTTCCTTGGTGTAACCCATCAGATGAATATTCTCATACTGAAAGCGAGGATTCTCCAGCATACGACGGCGAAGCTTCTCATTATTCCCGATACAAAAAATAAACTGTACATCTTTGCGCCAGCGGGTGAGCAGCTCTGTGGACTGTGTCGAATCCATCATTCCCCAGCCGCCGCCCATGACGAGCACAGTCGGCATGTCTTTCAGCCCGAAACGGGCGCGGATGGATGATTTGCCCATCCCATCATGCGGCTCCCAGAAATTCGGATGAACAGGAATTCCTGTCACTTGTATGGAGTCGCTGCTTACGCCATGAAGTTCAAGCTTCTCCTTCACCTCAGGCGTTGATACAAAATAGCGATTCACAGCAGGACTCACCCAGGCTGCATGCGCATCATAATCAGTAATGACCGTACAGAGCGGAACGTTAAGTCCAAGTCTGCGCAATCGGGAAATGACAGCGCTTGGGATCGGATGAGTGCATACAATCATATCAGGCTTAAGCTGGCGCATAACGGACATTGCATGAGTATAGAATACCCGGTGAAGCGCCATTGTAGTCAGTCGATTTAGCGATCTATTGTACTGTGTCTTATACATAAAGCCTACCAGCTTCGGCTGTACAAGCACAGTTTTGCGATATGCTTCTATAATGAGCGGAGCTGTCTTGGGGTTAAGGAAGCTCCCAAGCTCCATCACACGAGTTTGTACATGCGGAGACAGCTTGCGAAGGCTGACAGCAAGTGCATGGGCAGCTTGGGTGTGACCAGCTCCGAAACGCTCTGACAGCAGCAGTATACGCTTCTTTCCTTCGTGCTCGGCACCAAGTGTGATGGTACCGGAGGGAAGTGTAAATGTCATTGCTTGATGCACGGTATTTCACCCTTTTATTCGATCTTCTAGGTATATAATGGTTCTCATAATTTCTATACCCTACTATACCTGATGTCCATAATTACACAATAGGCCATAAAGCGACAGTACTTACGGCAGCGCCTGTACCGATGAATGCTCCAGCAAGACAGTCGGATGGATAGTGAAGTCCTAAGTACATACGGGACAGTGCGACGATACATGCAATCGGCAGAAGTCCCCATGACAGAGTCGGGTTAGCTATTATGAGCGGGACAACGACTGAGAATATGGCTGTCGTATGTCCAGAAGGAAATGAATGGTCAACAAGCGGCTTGCGGAATGTGCGTATATTAGGCAATGCTAAGTGTGGACGCACACGCGGATACCACTTCTTAATTAAGGCGACAGGCAGGTGGCTAACGGCAAGCGCAGCAACACATTGCCAGCCAACGATATTCCATGGATTAGGCGCCAGCCAGGCAAGCAGCAAGGTAAAGGCAATCGTAAAGGTTGCCCCGCCAAGATGAGTCAATGTATACAATATAATATTCATGCTCCGGTGATGCAGCCGGTGATTAATCCAAAAGAATAATTGGCGCTCACGATTACCCAGCCACGCGATAACACGGGTCATGTCGGTTCCTCCGTTATCCGGTATTTAATAATATGATCGTAACAGCGTAACATTAACAGAAGATGATGGGTTTGTGAATTTTATCTGAAGTCGCTACAAGTTCAAAGAGCATCTTTAATCATATTTTCAAATGCCGAGCATTTCAACAAGTTATTCCTATTTTACCTTGAAGTGATACTGCCTGCAAAATCGCGAATTACGCACGTAGAATGCCTATTTCTTCGATTATCTTGCTGTAGTGCCCTGTAATGAAAGGTGTAGCATGTACGGTAGGATTATGCGGTGAATCCGCTAATACAGAGGTTATGAATGGTAAGGGTTCTATTCATCAGAATCTTTGGCAATGCTGTATGAAGATAATGCCAGAGACATGTTTTCCATATATTCCAAACGGGTAATAAACATTACCTGAAACTTTCTTCCGTTGTATTACGTCCATAATAAAGAGAGGGTATATCCCCAGGTACAAAAAAGTAAATTGTTCCATTCTTATTGTCTTTCGGATCCTGGATCAGCTTTGAAAGAACAGCAAATTTTGACGAAAAGGGGGTCAAAAGCCATAATTTCTTAGCATTTGGATGAAAATATAACATAACCTTGCGGGAAAGCATGATTCGATGCGACTTCGCACAGTAACTGCGGCGATAATGTTCATATTCAAGCGTTGAAAGCCAATAAAAGGTTTTGACAAATGAAAGCAAACATTAGAAAATCGTGATCGACCGTTTTCAGCGGGGTAAACCATATATAGAGTTGATGAGCATGCGTTCATACATAAAAAGAGAGCGCCATGTTCGTTGACGCAACAATGAAATTGAAGTAGGGGTTATTTAAAAGGGGGACACCAAGCATGGTGGATACGTTATTTATCGTCTTGCAGGTTCTGCTGGCCGCGATTGGGGTGTACCAGTTTACCTTGTCGCTGTTCGGTATTTACCGCAAAAAAGAGAAAAAAGTATACGAACCGCAAAAATCCTTCGCTGTGCTCGTAGCAGCGCACAATGAAGAAGCCGTTATTGGAGCATTGGTTGAAAATCTGAAGGCGCTGGATTATCCAAGAGAAATGTACGACGTGTTCGTCATCTGCGACAACTGCACGGACGGTACAGCTGATATCGTAAGAGAGCATGGCGTGTACGCTTGCGAACGTCATAATCCGCATCAACGAGGCAAGGGTCATGCCATCGAATGGATGTTGAAGAATCTGTGGGAAATGCCGCGTCAATACGATGCAGTTGTCATGCTCGACGCTGACAACTTGGTAAGCAAAGACTTTCTGACTGAAATGAACAACGATCTGTGCTCGGGGGCACGCGTTATTCAAGGATACATCGATACGAAGAATCCAGAGGATTCTTGGATTACAGCCGCTTATGGCGTAACATACTGGTACTGCAACCGTCTATGGCAGTTGTCCCGTAAGAACTTGAACATGGCTAACTTCCTCGGCGGTACAGGAATGTGCTTCGAGAGCAAGCTGCTGAAGGAAATGGGCTGGGGTGCAACGAGCTTGGTTGAGGACTTGGAGTTCACTGCCCGCTGTGTTAAAAACGGTATCAACCCAGTGCTGAACTACAATGCACGCGTGTTTGATGAAAAGCCGCTTACGTTCAAGGCATCGGCTCGTCAGCGTCTGCGCTGGATGCAAGGTCACTTTACCGTAGCGCGTCGTTATTTCTTCCCGCTGCTGTGGCAGAGCATCAAGGAGCGTAACTTGGCGAAATTCGATATGGCGCTATACACAATTACGGTGTATACAGTCTTAGTTACTTTCCTCATGACGGCGTTCATGTGGGTAGATGCAGCATTCTTCAATGGGCCGAACGTGGCAACGTTCTTCCAGTACCTGCCTGAGTGGGTTCCGGTTGTGTCACTTGTGCTGTCCTGTGCTGTATTCGTACTGGCGTTGATTTTGGAAGGTGTCAAGTCTTGGCGCATCTATGCATCTCTGATTACATTCCCAGTATTCTTGCTGTCCTGGTGGCCGATTACGTTCTACGCATTCTTCACTCAGAACAACAAGGTATGGAGCCACACTGAGCATACACGAGTTGTGCGCTTGGAAGAGATGCAAGGCAAGCAAGTGTAAGGCGTAAAAAAATAATAACAGTGGCTTGACTTGGTTCAGTTCACTGTGATATATTATTCAAGTATTTGAAACACATATTGCAATTGGAAAAGAAGAAGCCCACGCTTCTCACCTGACCGACATGTTGTTGGCTGGTTATGACTCGCACTGCCTAGGCAGTGCTCACTAGATTAGAATGTCTATGTGAGGGATGTGGGCTCGATGAGCTTGCATCCCTTTTTTATGCGATAACCAGTTAGATGCAGGAAATTCGATTATGGAGGTGGCACACCATTAGCAAGGATCATTTGATTAACGAGGACATTCGTGCAAGAGAGGTTCGCTTAGTTGGTGCAGCTGGGGAGCAGATTGGCATTACGCCGTTCCGCGAAGCACTGCAAATGGCTTACGACGCTAACTTGGACTTGGTAAACGTGGCTCCGCAGGCAAAACCGCCTGTATGTCGTATTATGGACTACGGAAAGTTCCGTTATGAGCAACAGAAGAAAGAGAAGGAAGCGCGCAAGAACCAGAAGATCGTCGATGTAAAAGAAGTATGGTTCCGCGCCAATATCGAGGAGCACGACTTCAATACGAAGCTCCGCAATGTCTTGAAGTTTTTGCGTGACGGAGATAAAGTAAAATGCTCTGTTCGTTTCCGCGGACGTGAAATCACGCATGCTGATATCGGGAAGAAAGTGTTGGAGCGCGTTCTGAAAGAAGCAACTGAGCTTTGCATCGTTGAACGTACACCGAAGCTGGAAGGCCGCAGCATGATTATGATTTTGGCGCCAAAGACGAACAGCTAATTCGGCCCGCCGCGCAGAAGAAGGCGGCGGATAAGAATACCGAACTTGAGGAGGAAACGATAATGCCTAAAATGAAAACGCACAGCAGCTTGAAAGGCCGCTTCAAAATTACGGGAACAGGTAAAGTGCGCCGCTACAAAGCGTACCGCAATCACTTGCTTTCCCACAAATCGAACCGCACGAAGCGCGTTCTTGCTACTAGCCCAGTAATGGCAGCAGGCGACGTTCGTCGTATGAAGCAACAATTGGCTAACTTGAAATAAGCAATTATACGGAAACATCGAATCGATTGGGAGGTTAATACGAAATGGCTCGAGTAAAAGGCGGATTTACGACACGTCGTCGTCATAAAAAAGTATTAAAATTGGCAAAAGGGTACTTCGGTTCCAAACACAGATTGTTCAAAACAGCTAACGAGCAAGTGATGAAATCCTTGCTGTACGCTTACCGCGATCGTCGCGTTAAGAAGCGTGACTTCCGCAAATTGTGGATCGCTCGTATCAACGCAGCGGCTCGCATGAACGGCTTGTCCTACAGCAAATTCATGCACGGCCTGAAATTGGCTGGTGTTGAAGTGAACCGCAAAATGTTGGCTGACTTGGCAGTGAACGATATCAACGCGTTCAACTCCTTGGCTACAGTTGCAAAAGAAAAAGTTAACGCGTAAGAGTGCGTTGATATAAGAAAAGCAGCGATTTCGAAACTAATTCGAAACGCTGCTTTTTTTCATATAGGGATAAGAAAGCATCATTTGCAGATCGTATGCTTCCTTTTCTCGTTATTGAAAGGAGTAAAGTGTTGTGTTGTTTACTCCCAGTACTTGCTCGTTGTTAGCTTATCCGCTAACTGTTTACTCGCTATACGTCTTACTTTGCGAAGCTCTGCTCGCTCTGTGGCCGATTCATGAAGCAGCTTCTCTTCCTCTGTATCAGGGATAACAGGGGGCACAAACGCAGCTGAGCCGTCCTCATGACGTGCTACGAAGGTCAGGAAGGAGGTAGCGGCAACAACACGCTCGCCGGTATATAGCTGCTCTGCAATGACCTTGACGAATACTTCAATGCTAGTCTTGCCTGTCCAAGTGACGAAGGACTCTAGGCAGACGGAATCTGTGGGACGAATCGGCCGTAGGAAATCTACGGAATCCGTGGATGCAGTCACGACATTATGACGGCAGTGACGCATCGCGGAGATGGATGCTGTCTCGTCAATCAGACTCATCAGTTTACCGCCGAACAGCGTCTGATGGTTGTTGACATCGTTAGGGAATACACGACCGGTCTTGAAGACGCGGGATTCCTTGCAGTGTTTGGGTGCAGGAAGTGAAGAAGTTGTTGATTGTTGTTCTGACATAGCCTTCATTACGCCCTTTCTAAGAAGTCATAGGTATATTATAAAGGGTTCAGTCTCATTCATGCGGAAGAAAAAAATGACATTCAGGCAGCAGGAGAATAGGTAATAGCCTGTAAGCAATCAGGTTCGTATGCCGTATACAAAGAAAAGGACTGACACAAGGAATGCCAGTCCAACAAAATTTGCGGTTAGAGTATGCTTATTGCTGCTTGCTCGTGTGCTCAATTGCCTAATGAGCCGTTAATGCCTTCTTAAGTTCTTATTAAGCCTTCAGTGCCTGCTTGAAAGAGTCAGACAGCTTCGATTGAATCGCAGCAAGCTGGATTTTGAAGTTTTGCGGTCCATCTGCTCCAGGAGCAATTTCATAACGGTCAAACGTCAGCACGAGGTACCCGTTCGATACATAGAAGTTTTGTGTTTCTTTAATTTGATCGAAATTAAAATCGTCTTTGTTTTTCTTCAGAGCAATTTGATTGCGAACGACATTGCCAAGCAGGGCTTTATAATCGGTATCCTTGTTGAACAGATCGCCAAGCTGCAGGGCGTGCGCATTCTCTTCATTCAGGAAGGTATATGTGTCCGTACGGCTGGTGCCGTTAGCCTCTGCGCTCGTGATTTTGTACGTGTCGGCAATCAGGGACATGACATTGCCGCTCTTTACGAAGCGAAAATCAGAATTCAACACAGCCGGTTCGAAGGAAGCCTTTTGTTTTTTCGCCACTTCAGCGGCTTTTTTGGAAGCCTCATAGACTCCAGCTTTTTCCTTCATCGCATGACGCATCAAAATATCATTTAGCTGCTCCTCGTATTTGCTGTCTTTCAAGCCCGATAGAACAGGTACACTCATATTGACATGCACAAATTTATTTGTGGCTTTAATCGGTTGCTTCGCTGCCTTTGGTGTTGGAATTGCGGATATGTACATTTCGGACAACTTGCCGAAGCCTTGCAGATCAAAGAGTACACCGTTCGTTTTCCAATTTGCCGCATAATCGGAAGGTGCCGATTTATCCAAAACTGGCTCAGATGCTGTGCCCAGCTCTTTGGAAATTTGCGGAGTCAATTGTTTTGCCATCTCATTGTCGAATACGAGCGTAACTTGGAACACTTTTTGGTTATCGTCCAGCATGTACTGAGCAGTAACCGGCTGTTTCAAGTTGAACCATTTTTCTTTGTACTCGATCATCGTAGCTTTTTTGCCTGAATATTCGATTTTCCCTTTGCCTTTGGTTTGCTGCAATTGTTTCAAGGTAAGATCAAGACCAACTTTGTTTGTTGTATATTTATTATTCAATGGAGTCGCTGTTGTTTGAGTAGGAGTAACTGCTTTGCCTGCAGCGGGTGCCGCGTAAGCTGCTGCACCCATGTTCGCGATCATTGTGCAGGAGAGTGCAAGTGTAACAACTGTTTTTTTCGTTTTCATCGATGTTTCAATCCCTTCGTGTGTACGATCTTCTGTGATGACTGCTCTATTAGTATAGACCTTTGTGAGATCGAAGACTTTACAGCAGAATAACAATTACACGGGAAAAAGAAACAAACTATTCATTGAAAGCGCCTTATGTATGACGATGTATTCATGATTGATGAACAACGTAGGGAATAGGGGGATTGTGTATAGATGTGTATAAACGCATCCATAGTTGAGAATAATTATCACTATGAGTGATTCGTGCGTAAGCAAGGGCGGCGTGTCGGCCGCCCCATTCTCCTTACAGCTTTGGTTCGAATGTTTTGCAGTCCGTGTCACCGGAATCGCCAGCTTGCTTGCCACGATTGTTCACCACATAAATAGAAGTTGCAGCGCATTTGTTGCCTGCTGCCCAGTACTTGCAGGAGTTTACTTCACATAGTACGTCCTTAGCCATCGTTATTCACCTCCTCTCCTTACTAACTTCGCCAGCGGGCACCTCTTTTTATACATCTAGGAGAAGTTTCTATCATTTTGTAGTTTCCGAACCCTATCCTTTTTCGTTACAATAGAGGAATGTGACTTCGAGAAGAGGAGTGGGAATTACATGATCGATCTATCCAAGGTGGACATTCACCAGATGGTGATTCATAAGGTGGGCAACCAATCCAAAGATGAAGGAGTTCGTGTATCGAACGAACTGTACCATATACCGAATGACGACGTACGCGAGACGCTGCTTAAATATTTTATCTCCAGCTTTAAGTTTGACATGCATTATACGTTCCAGCATGAAGCTGAGTTACCCTTGAATGAAATGTATACCTATGCGAGCCGCACATTCCAGCAGGCGGGCTCGTTCCATGAACAGTCGGTTCACATGCTGAATCATTTGTATGAGCAATCCTCGCATCCGCAAATTAAGGCTGGCGAGCTGTACGTTGTGCACCTGAACAATATTTTGTACAACAATTTCAGTATTGATGCGATCGGGATCTTTAAGTCCGAAAATAAGGATGTATATATGCGAATTGATGAGCTAGCATCCGATGACTTGGGACTCCAGGTGGAGCAGGGCATTAATATTCGCAAACTCGACAAGGGCTGCATTATTTTGAACGTGTATGCGGACTCTGGTTACGTATTGGGCATCGTTGACACGTCAGCGGGCAAAGGCGGAGAGGCAGCACAGTATTGGATGGAGGACTTCCTCAATGTGAAGCTGCTTGAGGATGAGCATTATTTAACGGACAAGGCAATCGATATGTGCACGCAATTCTATGAAGATGTCATCGTTCCGGCTGCGGAAGAGCGCCCTGAGAAGAAGGACAAGCTGATGTTCATTAATAGTACGATGGAGTACTTTGCGAAGCATGAGCAATTCGAGGAAGAAGCATTCGCGGAAGAGGTTATCGGGCAACCTGAGCTTGTACCGTTGTTCAAGGCATATAAGGAAACATTTGAGGAGGCCAATGAGCTGCCTCCGATTACGGAAATTCCAATTTCGCAGCCTGCATTGAAGAAGGCCAAGCGCTCTCATAAGAATAATATCCGTACAGACACGGGGATCGATATGAAGCTCAAGCCGGAGAGCTTTCCTTTCATTGAAAAGGGTTATGATGAAGAGCGTGGCATGCACTATTACAAAGTATTCTTTAACGAAGAAGAATAGAGTGAGTATTATTCATTCCACTACATCCATACCAGAATTGGTATGGATTTTTGTTTGATTGCATGGATATTTGTAGTTTTAGAACAAAAAGCCGAATTTATTGCAATATATTTAAAATGTTAATTTCACAGATTGAATATAATGTAACCCTAGGAAGCAGCAGAGATCGCAATTCAAAACAATAGGTACGAATGTAGTATCAAGTCATGTCATCGATGATTTTTTTCGTGAAGTGGGGCAGACAGGGAGAGAATCAGAATGAGAAGGAGGGCTTGAGATTATGAGAAAATTGAAAACGCTGTCAATAATGCTGATCACGCTATCGATGCTGCTCTTATCTGCGTGCGGCGGAGCGGGAGGAACAACAGAAGGAGCGAAGCAGCCGGAGAAGCAGGAAGCGCAGAGCCAAGGGAATGAGGAGAAGAAAGAGCTCCCCGCATTTGATATGGGCGGTGACCCCGTCAAATTTATGGCTTGGGGTGGCTTGCCGAAGGAAGGCGAATCCAATGCGGGCGATGATCGACTGAGGCGAATGAAGGAGATTGAGCAGAAATACAACACGAAGATTGAGTGGATCGTTGTCCCTTGGGGCGAGGGTCAGAGCAAAATTGCTGCTGGCGCATTGTCTGGTGAGGCTCCGGCAGATTTCGTGCTGATGAACATGTACTTGGCCTTCCCAAGCTTAGCGGAAAAAGGGTACTTGCGTACAGTCGATGATGTATTCAACTTCGACGATCCGAAGTGGCCGTCCTCGCTGCGCAGCTCTGGCGCTTATAAGGATAAAGTATATGGAGTTGTCGAGAACATTGATTCCGGTGCAGGAATGTATTATAACCGAACGATGCTGAAAAAGCTTGGTCTGACCGATCCTCATGAACTTGTGAAGAAGGATGAATGGAACTGGGATCATTTTAAGGAAATGGCCAAAAAGGCGACACAGGATTTAAATGGTGACGGAAAAATCGATCAGTGGGGAATCGTATCATATGCGCCAATTTTCGCCCGTCAGGCCATCTATTCGAATAACGGCAGCATCGTGGAGACGAAGGACGATAAGCTTACTTTTACAATGGGTGAGCCAAATGCGATGGAAGCGCTGCGTTTCGTTTATGATTTATTTGCAACAGACAAGGTTATTATGCCCAACAAAAACGGCAGCATGGCAGACTATGAGGATACCCAGGCGATGTTCAATACAGGCAGGGCGCTATTCGTGACCGGAGAAATTTGGGAGGCATGGGGCCGCAAGGAAATGGCCGATGAATTTGGCTACGTATATTTTCCGAAAGGTCCAAAAGGAACTGATTACACAAGTCCCAACCCGGGCATGGCGATGTGGTTCATGCCGGCGAATGTGAAGAAGGCGAAGGAGAAAGCGCAAATTTATGAAGATTGGATTTTGTGGGATAAATTGAAGGACAACCAAAGAGAAAGCAATGAGTCGGTATTCCAGACACCTGAGGATGTGGATGTTGCTATGGATATCCCTACGAAAAATATTACACTCTATCATGATGGCATTGGTGATGTAGGGAAAATGTACAATGAAGCCATCGTGTCATTTACGAAAGGGAAGGATACGCCTGAATCGGCAGTGGAGAAAATGAAAAAGCCTGCGCAAAATATTATTGATTCCGTGGTAAATACAAAGTAAAGTGACACAGATTCATAGATTCAAGGCCAATATCCAATCAGTATGTTCGCAACGGACATACCATGTAGGGTACACCGGTGAAGGAGGGAGTATTATGCGTGGTGTGACGAAAGAACAGGCTAGAAGCTTAATCGGCCAGAAAATCTATGTGAAGCATAAAGACGGTAGCGTAGTAAGCGGCAAGCTGCTTGAGGTGAAGGGCAATCGGCTTGTGCTGGAACAAGGCAAAGGAAAAAAAGTAAAGACGAAAGCGATTATCCCGCTTGTCTTATTTGACTTGCTGGCAATCGGCACGGCGCCTTTTGCATTTGGCGGCTATGGAGGCTATGGTGGCGGATATCCGTATGGTGGCGGCTACGGATATTCCGGGTACGGAGGACCAGGGTCTTATGGCGGATTTTATGGAGGATATGGATACTATAGATAACATGCGGACATAAGGAAGATCTGCAAATAGGAGAGCGTAGTTACCTGCTAAGCAGAGAAGAGCCGACAGTGAGCCCGGGCAAATGCTCGGGCTACTCGCTCTTACAATTTCTTTCCCATCTCATGGCACACCACGGCGGGAACAAAGCGAATGAACCGATACCCTCTGCGTTCATAGAATCGTTCTGCCCGCACATTACCGTAATCGACCATCATGCGTGCTTGGGAGCATCGCTTGTATTTCCCGTATTGCTCAGCCTTTCTCATTAGTTGCCTTCCGATGCCTCGATGCTGCGAATCTTGAGCAACGGCCAGCATATCGATAATGAGCGTACCTTCTCTTACATATACATGAACAAATCCTATCGTTCGATTGTGACGATCAACGGCGACATACGTTGGCCCTACCTTCAACCGTTCAGGAATTTCCTTCAATAATTGCTCATGGCTCGCAATCAGATGGGAGTGTGGGAGCAGCTCCCGCTTCACAAGCTGTATAATTGCTTCATCGTCCAGTGCAGGGCGTCGAAGTCGGATCATAGTCATTCCCTCTGTTCCGTTTGTTTTTCTTAGTTTATGACTGTAATGATCGAGCGGTGATCATCGATTATTTTTTCATGAGATTTCGGAAAAAAAGCCGACTACTGTGAACAATATTCAAAATGCTTCCAGAGATAAAAGCATATAATGTGAATAACCTTAAGGGGGATACATCCAAAATTTATAGACATTATGGATGATCATTCTAAATAGAGAGAAGCTGTTAGGGATGAATCAAGGCTAGCGGTTATTGTCTATCGCTATCTAGCAGATGAATAGGGGTCATAATAAGCAGGGGGGAAACCAATGAAACCTAAAATGAAAGCGTTCGCAATTATGCTTGTTGCACTAACGATGCTACTCGTCACCGCTTGCTCGGGCTCTGGGGGGAATACAGCTCAGTCGCCGCAGGAACAGCCCAAAACAGAGGCTCCGAAGGAAGAACCAAAAAAAGAGGAACCAAAGGAAGAACCCAAGTCAGAGAAAAAGGAGCTGCCCGCGTTTGATATGGGTGGAGAGCCAGTACGATTCCTGACATGGGGCAAAGGGCTAGAGGAAGGCAAATCAAATGCTGAAGATATTCGCTATAAGCGGATGAAAGAAATAGAGAAGAAATACAATACGAAAATTGAATGGATTACCGTGCCGTGGGGCGAAGGAGCAGAGAAGATTGCACAAGGCGCACTATCGGGAGAAGCGCCGGCGGACTTTGTTATCCTCGATTTATATTTGGCTTTTCCTAACTTGCCGAACAAAGGCTATTTGCTGCCGGTAGACGATTTATTCGACTATAACGATCCGAAATGGCCGAAGCGAATTAAGGAGTTCTCCTCGTTTGCAGGCAAATCCTACGGGATCTTGGAAGATTCGGGAGCAGGAGCAGGCATATTCTTCAATCGCTCCATGCTGAAGCGCGAAGGTCTGGAAGATCCGCAAGAGCTTGCGAAGAAGGGCGAGTGGACATGGGATAAATATTTGGAAATGGCCAAGAAAGCAACGAAGGATACGAATGGAGACGGTGCAACCGATCAATGGGGAATTGTATCCTACGCGCCGGTGCAAGCCCGTCAAGCGGTGTACTCGAATGCAGGAAGCATTATTGATTACAAGGACGGCAAGCTGCAATTTACACTCGGTGAGCCGAATGCAATGGAAGCGCTCCGATTCCTAGGCGATTTATACACGACACACAAGGTGGCAATGCCGAACCGCAATGGCAACTTCGAAGATTACAACGAATCGCAGAAGGTGTTCAACAGCGGGAAAGCACTATTCGTGCCGGGAGAGATCTGGGAAGGCTCTACACGCCAAGATATGACGGATGAATATGGATTTGTATATTATCCGAAAGGGCCGAAGGCAACCGATTATGCGAACCCGATTACAAACTTCACGATGTGGTTCATGCCGGCTAACGTGAAGAAGGCCAAAGAGAAAGCGCAAATCTTTGAAGACATGGTGCCATGGGATCATTTAGAAGAATTCCGGATGGAGGGCTTCGAGAGTTCGCTGCAAAGCCCAGAGGATGTGGAGATTGCTCAGGCGCTGGCAGAGAAGGTTCAACCACTCTATTACGACAATATCGGCGACCTCGGCAAGAAATACACCGAAGCGGTTCTAGCTTTTGTCAAAGGAAAGGATACACCGGAATCCGCTATTGAGAAGATAAAGAAATCGTCCCAAGAGCAGATTGATACCATAATGAACAAAAAATAGTTGTGCGGTTATTCATCCCCCGCTGCCTCACAGCGGGGGTTTTATGTTGGTACCGTTAGAAGATTGGAGAGAGAAAGGAGAGACCGTCGTGGGCAAACACATGGACTCAACATGGAAGCGGCGAATCAGCATGATGCTGGGAGTCGCAGTTGCCGCAGGGGTCATTTGGACAGGAGCAGCCCTGTTCTCGAATGACTCGCGGAGCTCAACAATTGAACCAGCGTTAGCAAGCGGTGCAGTAAAGCCGCTAAGTGTTTCTTCGGACTCCAATCCGAAAGGGCTGCTTCGTTATGAGTCGTACCAGAAGAAAGTGGGGAATCCATCTGCAATCGCATCGCAGCCGATTGAACTCTTAGCGAGCGAATTGGATCATTCGCTAAGCGAGGGAAGTCCTATAGAGTCGTCGTACGAGGGCTCAACAGGACAAGTGATTCGCAGTGGGGAGATGGGGACGTTCGGCTGGACGTTTCATGTGGAGGAAGATGGATGGTACGATGTGAAGCTTCGTTATTCTCCTGTGAGTGGAACAGGATCTCCAATCGAGAGAGAACTGCGGGTGGACGGAAATATTCCATTTGCAGAAGCGGAACGGATGCTGTATCCGCGAATTTGGGGCAATGAGAGAGAGGACATCGAACGTGACAGCAACGATAACGATATAAGACCGCGCCAAGTCGAACAGCCTGGTTGGACGGAACGAAGCTTGAATGACGCAGAGGGATATTATGCCGATACACTTGCCATTTATTTGGCGAAGGGGAAGCATACACTTCAATTTATCGGAATAAGAGAACCGATGATGGTAGAGCGCGTGACATTGGAACCGCGTGTAGCCAAGTCATATGCAGACATAGAGAAGGAGTATGCAGAGAAAGGCTATCAACAGGCAGACGATGCACTGATTAAAGTACAAGGAGAGTCGGCCTACCATAAGTCAAGCCCATCGCTATATCCGATTAATGATCGCTCTGGCCCGGATGTAGAGCCCTATGATGCATCCCGCATTCGCATGAATGCCATTGGAGGCGACCATTGGAAGGCACCCGGGCAATGGATCGCATGGAATGTAGAGGTGCCTGCGGATGGATTATATGAGATTGGATTCAAATACAAGCAGGATTTAGCTCGTGGCCTTAAGGTGACACGCAAGCTGATGGTTGATGGCGAGCTTCCATTTGCCGAAGCGGCAAAGATTACGTTTCCACCGAGCACTTCATGGGATGTGAAGGCAGCAGGCGATGAGCGCACAGGGAAGCCCTATTTGTTCTATCTGACGAAAGGACAGCATGAGCTGCGGCTGGAAGTAACGATGGGCGATCTCGCAGATATGGTTCGCATCGTGAAGGACAGCATTCAAGAGCTGAACGGATTGTATCGCAAAATTATAATGATTACGGGCACTGCTCCAGATCAATTCCGCGATTACCCGCTTGAGGATTTGATCCCGACGATGGCGGATACGTTCCTTGCGCAGAGCAAGCAATTGTCGCTTGTTGCGGATGAGATGGATCGTCTAGCAGGGGGAGCTAGTGTAAATGCAACAGTACTTCGAACGACAAGCTATCGCTTGCAGGATCTCGGCGAGCATCCAGAAACGATTACATCCCGGCTGACCAGCTTCAAAGATGGCATCATGTCGCTAGGAACGTGGATGCTTAGTGTGAACACGCAGCCGCTAACGCTTGATTATCTGTTTGTAAGCTCGCCGAAGACGGCATTGCCTGAAGCGGGAGCAGGATTGTGGGCATCCGTGAAGCATGAATTAACGTCGTTCTGGTATTCCTTCACAGATGATTACAATCTGGGAGGCGGCGGGAAGAAGACGGACATTACGGTATGGGTAGCTGGCGGACGCGATCAGGCACAGTTGATCCGAACCTTAATTGACAGTTATTTCACGCCGGAGACCGGCATTCAAGTTGACCTGCAGCTTGTCGGGGAGAATGTGCTGCTTCCTGCAACACTTGCAGGCAAAGGGCCGGACGTGGCGATTGCAACTGCCAACGTGATTGACTTTGCGATGCGAAATGCGCTAGAGGATTTGAGCCAATATCCGAATTTCCAAGAGGTATATGGACGATTCCGTGACAGTGCATTTGCGAGCTTCAAGTTCAAGGACGGTGTATTTGCCATTCCTGAAACGCAGTTGTTCCCGATGCTGTTCTATCGCAAGGATGTACTTAGCGAGCTGGGCATGAAGGTGCCGGATACCTGGGAAGAAATGATGTCGCTCGTGCCGGAGCTGCAGAAGCGAAATATGCAAATCGGACTAATGCCGAATCCGACCTTCGATACACTCCTCTATCAATTGGGCGGCAGCTATTACGAAGGTGATGGCATTGCAGCTGCGATTGGCAAGCCGGAAGGAATGGAGGCATTCCGTCACTGGACAGAGCTGTATACTCATTACAAACTGCCGCGTGAATTCGAGTTTGTGAATCGCTTCCGAACGGGGGAGATACCGCTTGGCATTGCAGACTACACGACATTCAATACCTTAGCTGTATTTGCTCCCGAGATTCGTGGGGAATGGGGGTTCGCTCCAATTCCGGGTGTTAAGGGAACAGACGGTGTTGTACATCGGGAAAGTCTGTCGTCAGCAACGGGCTCTGTCATGTTCAAGAAGGCCAAGAATAAAGAAGCGGCTTGGAAGTTCATGAGCTGGTGGACGAATGCGGATACGCAATCATCCTTCGGAAGAGAGATGGAGTCTATACTCGGCGAATCTGGCCGATATACGGCAGCTAATGTTGAGGCTTTGAAGCGGCTGCCATGGTCTGCGAAGGAAGTGGCGACACTGAATGAACAGTGGAAATGGATTGTTGGGAAGCCTGCGGTTCCGGGTTCTTACTCCTTCGATCGCCACTTGCAGAATGCATTCTTCGAGGTATTCAATAACGGAACGGATGTACGGGAGACGCTAGAAGAATATGTGCGCATTATTAATCAGGAATTGACCATTAAGCGCAAAGAATTCAATTTGCCAATCCGAGAGGGGGAGCAATAGCCGATGGAAGTGAATCGACCTGTTCTTCCAGCATCTGCGAAGTCGGTGCAGCCTGCCTCTAAGCTGCGAATGCGCCTGAATCATAAATTGGCCGAAGTGCGGCGCAATCGAACATTATATGCAATGATCGCGCCGTATTTCCTTATTTTCTTTACTTTTACGGTCTTGCCGGTAGTGTTGTCGCTCATTATTAGCTTTACAAATTTCAACATGCTGGAACTTCCAAAATGGGTAGGCTGGCAAAATTATGCCCGGTTGTTCGTCCAGGATGATGTGTTCCTCATTGCCCTGAAAAATACGCTGATGTTCGCAGTAATTACTGGCCCCGTCAGTTATATTGCCTGTTTTGTACTGGCTTGGATTATCAATGAATTGTCGCCGAAGGTGCGTACATTCGCTACCCTCGTGTTCTATGCTCCAGCGCTATCCGGCAATGCGTTCATCGTCTGGACACTGTTGTTCAGCGGCGATGCTTACGGGTATATCAACGCTTTCCTCATGAAGTGGCGCATCATTCTGGAGCCGATTCTCTGGCTAAAAGATACGAAGTATATTATGCCGATCATTATTATCGTACAGCTATGGTTAAGCTTAGGCACCAGCTTCCTTGCCTTCATTGCGGGCTTGCAGGGCATGGATAAGAGTTTATATGAAGCGGGGGCTATCGATGGGGTGAAGAATCGATGGCAGGAGCTATGGTACATTACACTGCCTTCTATGAGACCCCAGCTGCTGTTCGGTGCAGTCATCCAGATTACCTCATCATTCGCTGTGGCAGAAGTGGCGACGACGCTCGCCGGATTCCCAAGCGTGCAGTATGCAGGGCATACGATCGTAACTCACTTAATGGATTTCGGATCGCTCCGCTATGAGATGGGCTATGCTTCCTCCATTGGCACGGTACTGTTCGGGATTATGCTTGGCTCGAACTTGATTGTGCAGAAGCTGCTGCGGAAGGTGGGGGATTAGGATGGGACGTATATTTCGATGGAAACTGCGCATCGGACGCAAGGTGAATCGTTCTCGTACCGGTGATGTGTTTCTGTTCTTATTCTTGAGCTGCATTGGCGTTTTTAGGCGATGCCGCTTGTATTCGTCATCAATAATGCGTTCAAGCCAATCAATGAAATTTTGCAATTTCCACCTAACTTCTTTGTTCGCAACCCTACGTTCAATAACTTCGTGGATTTATTTCATCTCATGTCGGGCACATGGGTGCCCTTTTCCAGATACATTTTCAATACGCTGTTCATCGCATTTGTCGGTACTGCTCTTCATGTCATTATTGCCTCACTGGCGGCATACCCGCTTGCGAAGAAGAAGTTCCCCGGAAAGGGGATTCTGTTCACGGTTGTCGTCTTGTCCTTGATGTTCTCTGCGACCGTAACGCAAATTACGAACTACATGACGATGTCATGGCTTGGTTTGGTTGATACGTATTGGGCCATTATTTTGCCGGCGGTTGGCTCCTCGCTCGGCTTGTACTTAATGAAGCAGTTCATGGAGCAGGTGCCGGATGCGCTGCTGGAAGCAGCTCAGCTGGACGGATGCTCGGAGTGGAGAATCTTCTGGAGCATTGTTATGCCAATCGTGAAGCCGGCATGGCTGACTTTGATTATTTTCTCCTTCCAAGGATTGTGGAATGTAGGGGGAGCCGGCGGGGCCGGTTCACTGTTTCTGTACAGTGAGACGCTCAAGACATTGGATTATGCATTCAGCCAAATCTTAGCGGGAGGCATTATCCGCACAGGGCCATCAATGGCAGCAACGCTCATTCTCATCTCTGTTCCAATCACGATCTTCATCATTACACAGAGCAATGTGCTGCAGACGATGTCGACGTCCGGCATGAAAGAGTAAGCCAAGGAGGGAGCGTATGTTATTACATCAACCCAACCAAACATTGCCGTCCCGCCTTGTGCAGGCGGGATATCGAATCGTGCTTGCCTTCGTCATCTGCGCCATGCTGGGAATTTCTCTGTTCGATGCCACAGCATCTGCGGCTCCCTATGAAGGCTACAACTATGGGTATGACGGCAAGCCGATCAAGACGCCGCTTCCATATGAACCTTCGCGGAGCTGGACGGGTGAAGCGCTTGGCGTTGGCGCATTGAATTCGCCGGAGGATATGACTATTGGCCCTGATGGGACGATGTATGTTCTCGATACGGGCAATAACCGATTGATCGCATTGAACGACAAGCTGAAGCCCAAGTGGGTTGTAAGCAAGTTCACGAACCAAGGGATAACAGATACGTTCGAACGCCCGCAAGGCCTCTTCGTGACGGAAGACAATCGCATCTATGTGGCGGATACCGGCAAGGCGAGAATCGTGGAGCTGACACCGGAGGGGAAATTCGTACGTGCACTTGGAACGCCGAAGTCGGATATGATACGGGCAGATCTGCAGTATGTTCCGATTAAGCTGGTCGTTGACCGAACGAAACGATTTTATGTCGTGAGCAAGGGCGTATTTGACGGCATTATGGAGTTGTCGCCTGAAGGGGAATTCAATGGATTTATTGGCGTGAACCCTGTTCTGTATAACCCGATTGAGCTGTTCTGGAAGCAGTTTGCGACGAAGGAGCAGCGCAAGCAGATGGCACTGTTCATCCCAGTCGAGTTCAATAATATATCACTTGATGATGAAGGCTTCATGTACGTAACCACTGCCGATGAGATGTCTACCGAGCCCGTTCGCCGCCTGAATCCTTCTGGGGTAGATGTATTGAAGCGCAAGGGCTACGAAAAACCGATGGGTGATCTGTACTTCAGCAACAGTGCCACAATGGGCGGATTCTCCACCTTAATTGCGGTTACTGCTGATAAGTTCGGCATGTATAGTGTGCTCGACAATAAGCGCGGCCGTATTTTTACGTATGACAAGGAAGGCAAGCTGCTGTACATCTTCGGGCAGAATGGCGATAAGTTCGGCCAATTCAAGGCTCCAATTGACTTGGAGATGTCAGGGGATAAGGTACTTATTCTTGATAAAGGATCGAATCAGATTATTGTGTTCGAGCCAACTCGATATGGACGCGTCTTGCGCAAGGCGGTTGAATTGACGGAGGTTGGCAATGAGGCAGAAGCCGAGGCCGCGTGGGAAGAAGCATTGAAGCTGAACAATAACTTGGATATGGCGCATGTTGGCCTTGGCAAGGCGAAGCTGCGAGCTGGCGAATCTGAGAAAGCCATTCATGAATTTCGCCAGGGGATGCGCCCAGACTATTACTCGCGTGCATTCAAGAGTTATCGCAAGCAGTTGATCTGGGATCAATTCGGGCTCATCGCGACCTTGTGCATTGTGCTCGTTGTTGGCCTGATTATCGGGAATCGGATGTTGAAGGACAGACTTGCTTCTGAACCAGGTAAGATTCGATTTGCTTGGAAGCTGATGTTCAGGCCATTCAAGTCCTTCTGGGAATTGAAATATGAACAGGCAGGTCATTGGGGTTTTTCTCTGCTTTTGCTTCTCATCTTCATTATTTTATCAGTTATTAAGCGGCAATTTACCGGGTTTATTATTTTTCAGAGCTTGGAGACACAGTTCAGTATATGGATGGAAGTCCAGGTTGCCGTTATTCCATTCTTCCTCTGGTGTATTGCGAATTGGTCATTGACTACGTTAATGGATGGAGAGGGCAAGTTCAAGGAGATTGTAACTGCAACGGGTTACGCGCTTATGCCGTTAATTGTCATGCAAATTCCACTATTGATTCTATCCAACATCATGACGCAAGAGGAAACCTCGTTCTACTACTTGCTGGAATCGATCAGCTATATATGGTGCGCCCTGCTCTTGTTCGTCGGCATGCTGACAGTGCATCAATATACGGCATCGAAGACAGTTGTCACGATGGGCCTGACCTTCGTCGTTATCGGGATCATCCTGTTCCTCGGTCTGTTAGCATTCAGCTTGGGGCAGCAAATGATAATGTTCGTATCCACCGTATATCAAGAAATCTTATTCCGGATCGGAGAGGGGTGACGACTTGAAAATCTCATTACGCAAGTCTCGTGATTCTGGAACTGTCGCACCCACACGGCGACGGAAGTGGAAATGGAGAACCATAGGCATAGCTGGGGCGATTATGGCTGTGCTGCTGCTCCTGTTCGTTCTGTTCCAACCAAGAAGCCTGCCGCGCACGGGAGATGCAGCGATGCCGGACTTCGGTGTATCCACATCGCCAGGAGCGATCAAGGGAACGGTTGCGCTGGCATCGAATGCCCAGTTGTCTGCAGCCCGGCAACAGGTAGCTGGCCTGGAACGAGTGGCAGCAACAGATGTCCTGGAATTGTACGTGAACAAAAGCACGGCAGAAGCTGCCGTCGTCGATCTGCGAAGCAATGCGGTGTGGTGGACGAATCCACAGGATCGAGACTCGGACGGTATGGCCAGCCCGTTAATCAAGGGCAAGCTTGGCGCCCAACTGTCGCTTACCTACTTAATGCCGAATGGACAGACGAAGGATTATGACAGCTTCAATGACAGTGTTGTCCATAAGACCTTCACCATCCAATCGGAGTCGGACGGCATGACCGTCGTCTATGAATTTGGTAATCCGGAACGCGGCGCAGAAGCGATTCCACTCAAGATTAGCAAGCAGCGGCTGGAAGAGAAAATATTGAATAAGCTCGACCAGAAGGATCGGAATCAGATGTTGACCCGCTTCCGTCTAAATGAGGATACGGGGATCTATGAACGTAGGGAGATTCCGAAGTCAGCGCTCAAGAAAGTGCTTGATCTGATTGAGAAGGCTGGATATACCGAAGAGGATCTGAAGTCCGACAATGAGCAGAACGGTGTTATTGAAGGAGAGGGCGGAGGCAGTGCATCCTTTACGGTGCCGCTTCGCTACAAGCTTGATGGGGAGCACCTGCTGGTGAGTGTGGATGCCTCGGCAATCAAGGCGCAGCCCCCATACCGGCTGCATACCCTCGATGTTCTATCCTCCTTCGGTGCGGCGGGTAAGAAGGAGAATGGCTATTTGTTCGTGCCGGATGGTTCGGGCTCACTTATTCATTTCAATAATGGCAAGAACTACGCGCAAGGCTTAGTCCTTCCTGTATATGGCGAGGATCCAAGCTTCTTCAAGACAGAGCAGTTGAATACGTATGAGACGGTTCGTATGCCTATTTACGGCATGAAGAGGGACACGAGCTCTTTTCTAGCGGTCATCGAGGACGGAGATGCGATGTCGACCCTTTATGCAGATGTCAGTGGAAGGCAGCATGAATATAACTGGATTGGCCCCCAGTTCACCGTATTGCCGAAGGACAAAGTGATGCTGAATGCCAGGGAGGAGCTTATTAAGACGCCTGCAGAGCCATACGCAGGACAGCTGCAAATTCGCTACATGTTCCAGAATCGCGAAGAGGCAGGATATTCGGGGATGGCGAATGCATACCGGGATTATTTGATGCGCAAATACCAGCTGAAGCCGCTGCGCGAACAGGCTGATAAGGCTGTTAAGCCAGCGGATGCGCCATTTTACGTAGAGGCGATCGGTTCGATTTCTAAAGTAAAGACCTTCTTGGGCGTTTCTTATGATTCGCCAGTGCCGCTCACCACATTCGATGAAGCCGGTCAGATGGTGGAGGAGCTTGCAGCTAGGGGAGTCTCCAATATTCAGATGAATTATGCCGGATGGATGAACGGAGGCATTCAGCATAAGCTGCCGAACAACGTGAAGGCGGTTCGTGAGCTGGGTGGAAGAGATGGACTGAACCGGCTGCGTGAACAGCTGCAGGCCCGAGGGGGAACCTTGTATCCGGAGTTCTCGCTTGGACGCGTATACAATGATGATGGGTGGAACGCAACCAAGGACAGCGTACAATCGCTTGGCCGAATCTCGTTGAAGTTCTTCCGATTCAACGCAGCTAATTTCAAGAAAAATTACGAAGCATTCTCCCATTCATTATTGTCGCCAGCGTTGTACCCAACCGTCATGAGCCGTTACTTGGCGCATGCAGAGCTGCCAGCGGATGATGGTGTCTCTATTCAGGATTCAGGAAGCGAGATCTATTCCAACTTCAATCTGAATGAACCCATATTGCGTCAGAAGTCGATTGCCTTCGTCAGCAAGGCGCTGAAGCAAGCGGCGGATCGGGGCAAGGTCATGCTGCAAGGCGGCAATGCGTATGTGCTTCCTTATGCGAGCCAGATTGTCCGCGCACCGATGCAGAGCAACAGATTTCAGATAACGGACGAGATGATTCCTTTCTATTCGATGGTTATGCATGGCTTGATTCCTTATGCAGGTGAAGCATTTAACGGGGTGGAGAATCAGGATGTGAACAGGCGGATGCTGCAAGCGGTAGAGACAGGTTCTAATGTATTCTTCAGCTGGCTTGCGGCGAGTACAGAACAGCTCCGCGATACGATGTGGGATGACTTCTTCGCCGCAGAGTATTCGCAATGGCTCGACGAAGCAGCTTCTGCGTACCGGCAGTTGAATGAGCTGCACCATAAGGTTGGCGATGCATTCATGATCAAGCATGAGCGCCTGGCGGATGAGGTAGTGCAGACAACTTACAGCAATGGTGTGCGCGTCATCGTCAACTACGGCAATGCGCCTGTTGAGGTAGGCGGAGCGGCGGTGGAAGCGGCCAACTATCGCATTGAGGAGGGGAGCAAGTGAAGCTGTCGATTGGAAAACGAAGAAGACCCTCGCTTGAACGAAAGAAGGCGATGTTTGGCTGGCTTTTTATCGCACCATGGTTGATCGGATTTTTGCTCCTCATGGCTGTTCCGCTCGTACGATCGCTGCTCTTCAGCATAAGCCATTTGAGTCTGACAGAGACGGGCTACAAGCTGTCATCTGTTGGATTTGAAAATTATACAAAAGCATTCACCGTTGATCCCAACTTCAATCGGCTCTTGATTGAAGCGACAATGAACATGCTAGCGAATGTGCCGCTAATTATCTTTTTTAGCTTATTTTCAGCAGTGCTGCTCTCTCAGAAGTTCCGCGGGAGAATGCTTGCCCGTGCAATCTTCTTCCTGCCGGTCGTGCTTGCTTCCGGTGTTATTCAGGGCATAGACAGCTCGAACTATCTTGCCCAGATGCTAGGGGATGTTGCATCAAGCGTAGAGGGCAATTTCTCAGGACTTCGCAGTATGGGACTGCGTTCTTTGCTGATAGAGATGGGGATGAGCGGCGATATCGTATTTTATCTGACTAGCGCTGTTGATCGCATCTATTACATTGTAGCGGCGTCGGGTGTGCAGATATTGATATTTTTAGCTGGGCTGCAGTCCATATCGCCTTCCTTGTATGAGGCTTCCAAGATTGAAGGAGCAACGGGCTATGAAGCATTTTGGAAGATTACATTCCCGATGATGTCGCCGCTTATTTTGACAAATACGGTCTATACGGTCGTAGATTCGTTCACGAATAATGGAGTTACAGGTTATATTCATCGGATGGCGTTTAGGGAGAATAACTTGGCTTAAGCTCAGCGATGTCTTGGGCATATTTCCTTATCGTATCTATTATGCTCGGAGCGTGTGTCTACTTTATTTCCAAACGGGTCTTCTATTATGACTGAGAAAGGGGAGAGAAGCATGTCATCTATCGCAAGACAAAAGGCAGACGCAATAGGTCGACGTATGGAACGATGGAATGCGGAAGTTCGTCCCCTTGACCAGATGAAGAAGTGGCTGTGGATTTGTGCGCGAACCTTGCTTATCGTTGGGATCTGCTACATCATCCTGTACCCGCTCATTACGAAGCTGTCCATGGCGATTCGGGATCGGATGGATTTGTTTGATACGACGATCGTATGGATTCCGCGTCATATTACATGGGACAATTTCAAGACGGCATTTGATATGCTGGAATATCCCGCCGCGTTCTGGAATTCTACGATGCTGAGTCTAGGGACTTCCGTTCTGCAAATGGTCTCCTGCGCCTTAGCCGGATACGGCTTCGCGCGGCTGAAATTTAGGGGAAGGGGCATTCTGTTCACGTTAGTAGTGTTCACGATTGTCATCCCGCCGCAGACCATTATGATCCCGACGTATTTGAATTATCGATTCTTCGATATATTTGGTCTCTATGAGCTGTTCACAGGCAAGCAAGGGGTTAACTTGCTGGAAAGCTATTGGCCGTTCTTTATTTCCTCTACATTAGCAATGGGGATGAAAAACGGGTTGTTCATTTTTATTTTCCGTCAATTTTTCCGCGGCCTGCCGAAGGAGTTAGAGGAAGCCGCTTATGTTGATGGAACAGGGGTTATCGGTACGTTCTGGAGAGTCATTATTCCGAATACCGTGCCGGCAATCGTAACGGTGCTGCTGTTCTCAATCGTCTGGCAGTGGAATGACAACTACTATGTCTCTCTATATATGAATTATACGCAGGTGCTGTCCTCGACGCTTGCCAGCATGCCAGGGGCATTAGGGCGGATTACGACAGATCCTTCCTATATTTCGCAGCTTATGAATACAGGAGCACTGCTTGTCATGATGCCAATGATCATTTTGTATGTATTTGCCCAGAAGTATTTTGTTGAGAGTGTTGAGCGTACGGGGCTTGTCGGATAGTATTACAAACCATACCTTTTCCGCAGCACGAGTAATGTGCATGCACGAGAATGATGGGGTGTTTACTATATAAGGGGATTACTGCCTTAGAAGAAGAGGAGATGGAGTTATGTGCAAAGGGAATATGCATATGCAGGCTGAGGAAATCCAGCACAATTGGGCGCATGGAAGCTGGAGCGAGCTGCTGCAGGCGGAATGGAAGCAGATGATCGAAGAAGGCAAGGAGACACAGGGCATTGCGGAAGCCTTAGAGGACTGGACCCATCATCATTCGCATGATGAGGAGGCTGCTGCAAAGCTGTATTGCGACATGTCCAATCGCCGCATTCGCAGCGATTTCCCCTTTACTGAGCCATCTGACTTGGAGAGCATCCGGGAGCTGAGACCTACGAACGCTCCATTTCGCTCAGAAGAGGAGCTCAAACGGGAATCGCCACTGCGGGATGACGAGTTCTGGCATGATCGTTTCCATGGGGCATGGGTTGGGCGCGCAATCGGCTGTGCGCTCGGCAAACCGTTAGAGGTGCCTCCATTTGTCGACGGAGCGGGTGGAATTCCGGGTTGGAAGTGGATTCGAACATGGCTTCAAGATGCCGATGCTTGGCCATTTCGGAATTACGTGCCGGGACATTCGCGCGCATCATCTATTGAGTTTCGTCCAGGTGAGAAACTGAGGATTTTCTTTCCAGACAGCCAGCTCGAGCAGATTCGCTTCATGGAGACGGATGACGATATGCGTTACGCGGTTCTTAGTCAGCTCTTAATGGAACGCCATGGATTGAAACTGAAGACGGAGCATGTCGCAGCGGTATGGCTGGAACGGCTCAGTCTAAAGCAGGTATTCACTGCTGAATGCATGACCTTCGTGAATTTAGAGCAGGAGCTGGCCGCCGTGCAGGACTGCAAGATGTCAGCTTCCAGTAATAAGCGGGAAGTAGACTGGGAACGAGTGCGTATGCACCTGAATCCCTACCGGGAATGGATTGGCGCCCAGATTCGCGCGGATGTATACGGCTATTCTGCTCCTGGACGACCGGAATTAGCAGCAGAGCTAGCTTGGCGTGATGCCTCCCTATCCCATGTGAAGAATGGAATTTATGGTTCTATGTTCGTAGCAGCAATGATCGCTGCGGCTTTCTATGAACCGGATCCTGAACGCATTGTTCGGGCGGGGCTTGCTCAGATTCCAGACACGTCGCGTCTGGCTGCTGATATCGCCCAGGCGATTGAGATCGGCAAGACGTCGAAGAGTGAAGAGGAAGTAGCTGAGCGAATTTGGAACTCGTTCGGACATTATTCATGGGTGCACACCAATAACAATGCCGCGCTCGTTGCTGCTTCGTTGATTTTTTCTAAAGGAGATTTCGCGTGTGGTGTAACAACGTCCGTGCTGGGTGGATTCGATACGGATTGCAATGGAGCGACAGTAGGTTCCATTTTAGGGGCTTCTATGGGACATCAGCAACTTCCCGCACATTTCGTGCAGCCATTGAACGATACTTTATATGCGGATGTCGAAGGGTTCCATCCTATTGATTTCACTGCGTTAGCGCATCGTTCCGTTGTATTGTTCAGGGGGATTGAAAACGCTTTAGTAGGGAAGTGAAAAGGCGTATATTATTTTGTTTTATCAAATAAAAAGTTCGGATATAAACTGTCCACTGAGCGAAAACAGGAACAATCATGCAAAAATGATCAGTAATCCATAATGATTCACAAAACAAAAAAATAAAGAATGCCCTATTGACTCCTGATAGGTGTAGGAATATAATGTTTCTAAACATTTGAAACATGACACATAATACCAACGGCAATGAAGAGGACGAAGTAGTAAGGGCTCTTATGAACAGAGAGCGGTCGGAGGTTCTGCTGAAACCGACGCCTTAACCCCTTATATGCGAGCTCACCTCGGAGCTGTTCTCCTGAACAGATGATTAGGACGCTGGAATGTATCGTTCTATCATGCGAGTAGGGAGAATCGTAGGGCGCGCGTTAGACGCTATGAGTATTCGTTATTGTCTATGGCATACGAATACTTGCTGAGATTTCATATTGCGAGATATGAAATGAATGCGGGTGGTACCACGGAAGCACAACCTTTCGTCCCTAATGCAGCAGTTTGCTGCGTGGGATGGAAGGTTTTTTTGTATTTGCTGACTCTCTCATTTCTCATCTTCATGTGATGAGTTGGCATAGTATGTGCCTGGCCAGGCAAGACATATCTTCACAAATGTAACCTAGAGCCCGAGTATGGAAATGAGTAAATATGCGTAAGGAGGATGTCGAATGAGCTCACATCGTACGGCAATGAGGTCAAAAGAAGAATTAAGACAGAAATGGATGCAGCCTGAAGTCATTACAGGCTCGGATATTTTGCTTCGCAGCTTGTTGTTGGAAGGTGTGGAGTGTGTGTTCGGATATCCAGGCGGCGCGGTGCTCTATATTTATGACGCCATGCACGGCTGTGAGGATTTCCACCACGTTCTGACCCGGCACGAGCAAGGAGCGATTCATGCAGCGGACGGATATGCCCGTGCAAGCGGCAAGGTCGGTGTATGTATCGCAACATCGGGACCAGGCGCGACAAACCTGGTTACAGGAATTGCTACTGCCTATATGGATTCGGTTCCGCTCGTTGTTATTACAGGCAACGTAGCGACGACCTTGATTGGCACCGATGCATTCCAGGAAGCAGACATTACAGGCATCACCATGCCGATTACGAAGCATAGCTATCTGGTACGCGATGTGAAGGATCTGCCGCGTGTCATTCACGAGGCATTCCACATTGCGAACACAGGACGCAAGGGGCCGGTTCTCATCGATATTCCGAAGGATGTATCGGCGGCGAAGACGCTGTTCGAACCGGTATCAACTGTAAATATTCGCGGCTATAACCCTAACGTTCAGCCGAACAAATATCAAGTCGATAAAATGCTGAAAGCGATCGAAGAGTCGAAGTCACCTGTGATTCTCGCGGGAGCTGGAGTTATCCATTCTGGAGCGCATGAAGAACTGTATGAATTCGTGAGCAAGACACAAATTCCAGTAACGACAACGCTGCTGGGACTTGGCGGATTCCCAAGCGGTCATGATCTGTGGATGGGCATGCCTGGCATGCATGGAACCTATACAGCGAACAATGCGATTCAGCAGGCGGATTTGCTCATTAACATCGGGGCTCGCTTCGATGACCGAGTGACGATGAAGCTTGAAGGTTTCGCGCCACATGCGAAAATCGTCCATATCGATATTGATCCGGCAGAAATCGGCAAAAATGTCCCAACGGACATTCCGATTGTAGGCGATATTCGTACTACATTGGAACTAGCCAATAAGACAGCAGCACGTGCAAACCATGCGGATGAATGGCGCGCTCGCATCATGCAGATGAAGGCGGATAAACCGCTGCAATTCATCGATTCGGATGAAGAACTGAAGCCGCAATGGGTCATCCAGCTGATCAATGATACGACCAAAGGGGAAGCCATCGTTACGACAGATGTCGGACAACACCAGATGTGGTCAGCGCAATATTATCGCTTCAATCATCCGCGCTCCTGGATTACTTCTGGCGGCCTTGGAACGATGGGATTCGGATTCCCATCCGCAATCGGAGCACAAATGGCCTTCCCGGATCGTACCGTTGTATCGATCAATGGCGATGGCGGCATGCAAATGTGTGCGCAGGAACTTGCAATCTGTGCGATTAACAATATACCGGTCAAGGTAGCGATCATCAATAACCGCGTGCTGGGGATGGTTCGCCAGTGGCAAGAAATTATTTATGACAATCGCTACAGCCATATTGACCTTGCTGGAAGCCCAGACTTCGTGAAGCTCGCGGAAGCTTACGGGGTAAGAGGATTCCGCGCGACGAACAAAGAGGAAGCAGAACAGGCATGGCAGGAAGCACTGAATACACCGGGGCCAGCGGTTGTGGAATTCGTTGTTCGCAAGCACGAGAATGTGTACCCGATGGTAACGCAGGGCTGCACGATTGACCAAATGATAATGGGGGATTGTGAATGATGAACATAACCAAACATACCATTGCCGTCATCGTGAACGATCAGCCAGGTGTTCTGCAGCGTGTCTCCGGTCTATTTGGCCGCAGAGGATTCAACATTGAGAGTATTACTGTAGGTGCTTCTGAGGAGCAAGGTCTCTCCCGCATGGTCATTGTGACCACGGGAGATGACCATATGCTGGAGCAGATCGAGAAGCAGCTGTACAAGATCGTTGACGTGATCAAGGTACTCAACTTAAGCTCCCAGCCAATGGTTGCTCGTGAACTTGCACTCATTAAGGTGAAGGCTGAGCCACACGTACGTCCAGAGATTCTTGGCGTCGTGGAGACGTTCCGCGCTTCCATCGTCGACATTGGGCCAAGCACGCTTATGGTGCAGGTTGTCGGCGAATCGCAGAAGATCGAAGCGATGATTCAATTGCTGGAGCCATACGGAATTCGTGAGGTTAGCCGCACAGGAGTTACAGCCTTGATTCGCGGTCAAGTAACAGATAAGTAAGGAAGCGTCTGGACTTATTCCTACACGTATGGATTGAATCGAATAACGGCCTTCGAATGAGGGGGTATCTCAGAGGACAAGCGGAAGCTGTAAGAGGCCCGTGATTGTCACTTGAAATACCCGCCTCATTCGGGGGAGATTACTACACACTATTTATATAGGAAGAAAGAGGAGGACTCATACTTATGCCAGTTACAATGTACTATGAAAATGACGCTGAATTTAACGTACTGCAAGGAAAAACTATCGCCGTTATCGGTTATGGAAGCCAAGGACATGCTCAAGCGCAAAACCTGCGTGACAGCGGTCTTCAAGTGGTAATCGGTCTTCGTGAAGGCAAATCTGCAGACAAAGCTCGTCAAGACGGCTTCGAAGTGCTGTCCGTTGGCGAAGCTACTTCCCGTGCTGATGTGGTTCAAATCTTGATGCCGGACGAAACGCAAGCATCTGTATACAAAAATGAAATCGAGCCGAACTTGAAAAAAGGCGCAGCCTTGATGTTCTCTCACGGCTTCAACGTACATTTCGGTCAAATCGTAGCACCGAAAGACAACGATGTATTGCTCGTAGCTCCTAAATCCCCAGGACATCTTGTACGCCGTACGTATGTAGAAGGCTTCGGCGTTCCAGGTCTTATCGCAATCGAGCAAGATGCAACTGGCAATGCGAAGGCTATCGGCCTTGCATACGCGAAGGGCATCGGCTGTACACGTGCAGGGGTTATCGAGACTTCCTTCAAGGAAGAAACAGAGACAGACTTGTTCGGCGAGCAGGCAGTATTGTGCGGCGGTGTAAGCGCACTGATCAAAGCAGGCTTCGAAACATTGGTAGAAGCAGGCTACGCTCCTGAAATGGCATACTTCGAGTGCTTGCATGAGCTGAAGCTGATCGTTGACCTCATCTATGAAGGAGGCCTGGCTACAATGCGCGACTCCATCAGCAACACGGCTGAATACGGCGACTATGTTACAGGTCCTCGCATCGTAACCGAAGAGACGAAGAAGGCGATGAAGGAAGTATTGTCCGACATCCAACAAGGCAAGTTCGCACGTGACTTCATCTTGGAGAACCAAGCGAACCGTGCGTTCCTGACAGCAACTCGCCGCAACGAAGCAAACCATCCGATCGAAGTGGTTGGCGGTCAATTGCGTGAATTGATGCACTGGATCAAAAAATAGGAAGTAAGAAGTAAGCTTTAATCTCATATATATAGTTCAAAAAGTCCATACTGCAGCCTTTTCGGTGCTATTCATGGGCTTTTTGAACATAAACTGATACTTGTAAAGCTCCACAGACTACAGAAGGAGGTGCAGCCGGTGCGCAAAATTTATATTTTTGACACGACGCTTCGGGATGGAGAGCAGTCCCCTGGCGTGAACCTGAATACGAAGGAGAAGCTTGAAATCGCGCTTCAATTGGAGCGCCTAGGCGTCGACCGCATCGAAGCGGGATTCCCTGCAGCATCTCCTGGTGACTTGGCGGCCGTGAATGCAGTGGCGAAAGCGGTGAAGCAATCTACGATTGTCGGCCTGTCCCGTTCCCGTATTCCGGATATTGATGCAGCTTATGAAGCGCTGAAGGGTGCAGAGGATGCTTGCTTGCATCTCTTCCTTGCTTCTTCGCCAATTCATCGCAAGCATAAGCTCCGCATGGAGAAGGAGCAGGTACTTGAGACAGCTGAAGCAGCTATTCGCTATGCGAAGAAGTACTTCAGCAAAGTTGAGTTCTCTCCAGAGGACGCGGGCCGTACGGAGATCGACTTCTTATGCCAAATGACAGAGATGGCGATTAAAGCAGGCGCTACCGTTGTGAACATTCCGGATACGGTTGGATACTTGTCGCCGTATGAGTACGGCAACATATTCAAGACGCTGAAGGAGAATGTACCGGGAATCGAGACGATTCAGCTTAGTGCACATTGCCATGACGATTTGGGAATGGCGACTGCCAATGCGCTCGCTGCAATCTTGAACGGTGCAGATCAGATCGAGGGGACGATCAACGGTATTGGGGAGCGTGCAGGCAATACTGCAATTGAAGAGGTTGCGATGGCGCTTGATACGAGATCGAGCTTCTATGAGGCGAAGACTTCGCTCGTTTTGTCTGAGATTGCGCGTACGAGCCGACTCGTCAGCAAGCTGACAGGCATGCCGATCCCAGGCAACAAGGCGATCGTGGGTGCTAATGCCTTCGCGCATGAATCCGGCATTCATCAAGACGGCATGCTGAAGGAACGGTCAACGTATGAGATTATTACGCCAGAGACGATCGGACTTAAGGAAAGCAAACTCGTGCTCGGCAAGCATTCTGGCCGTCATGCCTTCCGTGAGAAGTTGATTGATCTTGGCTATGACTTGGATGAAGAACAGCTGAACGGAGCTTTTGCCAAGTTCAAGGAATTGGCAGATAAGAAGAAGGAAATATCGGATGAGGACATCCGGGCCATACTCGAGGAGAAACTGATCGATACGCCTGAGGTGTACTCGCTCGAGACGATATACGTCGCTTACGGGAACCAAGCAATTCCGGCTGCGAAAGTGCGTATCGTAACATGGGAAGGCAGTGTGCTTGAGGAAGAGTCGGAAGGCAATGGCTCTGTTGATGCGATTTACAAGGCAATCGACAAAGCTACGCAGGAAGATGTTGAGCTCGTTGACTATTCCATTAAGTCGGTCACGCACGGCAAGGATGCACTCGGTGAAGTGCATGTCGTTCTCGCACAAAATGAAATATCTGTGCTTGGCCGTGGTGTAAGTACAGATATTCTCGAAGCGAGTGCACGTGCTTATGTCGATGCGCTCAATCGACTGATTGAGAAGCGCAAGCTAGGTGCAGCCAGCCGTCGCGACAAAATTGGACTTGTCTAATTGGATATCAGCAGATAATGGAAGCTGCCCCACAAGCCTTGAATTGGCTGTAGGGGCAGTTTTTTATTGTAAATAGAACGGATCGTGGAAGACACTCGCATTTTCATAGGAACGATCGCATTGTGCGGATATGTTACAATAAAAGAGTTATGTATGATACGCACGAATGGAAGAAATTCGCCTTATGCGATGGGAGGATAAAGTGATGGATCAACAACAATCAACGGTTCGATTGACAACCTTGTCAAGCAAAGGAGGATGCGGCTGCAAAATAGGGCCGTCCGATCTGTCTCAAGTATTGCGCATGTTACCGCAGACAGAGAAGCATCCGGATTTACTCGTAGGATTGGATACAAGCGATGATGCGGGTGTGTATCGGTTGAATGACGACATGGCATTAGTGCAAACGGTTGATTTCTTTACGCCGATTGTCGATGATGCTTATTCGTTCGGTCAAGTTGCCGCTGCGAATGCACTTAGCGATATTTACGCAATGGGAGGCAAGCCGCTCACGGTATTGAATATTGTGGCTTTCCCAATTTCGAAGCTGGACAAGTCCATCTTGGCAGACATTTTGCGCGGAGCGGGAGATAAAGTGAAGGAAGCGGGAGCAACACTCGTTGGCGGTCATTCCATTGATGACGCGGAACCGAAGTTCGGCATGGCCGTAACGGGCATCATTCATCCGGACAAGGTGCTGACGAATGCGTGGGCTAAACCTGGCGACAAGCTGGTGTTGACGAAGCCGATTGGTGTCGGCATCATGACAACTTCCTTGAAGCGCGAGCTGCTTCAGCCAGAAGAAATTGAGCTGGTAACACGGACGATGACGACACTCAATAAGACGGCAGCTGAAGTGATAGCCGGATACGAGATCCACGCATGTACCGATGTTACGGGATTCGGCTTGCTCGGCCATAGTACAGAGATGGCGGCAGGCAGCGAGGCAGGACTTGTTGTTCACGCGGAGAACGTACCATTCTTGCCACGCGTTCGTGAACTGGCTGAGAACGGTGCTGTACCGGGCGGAACGAAGAATAACTATAATCATGTGAAGGATCAAGTTGTATTCGACGAGCGACTTGATGAGATTGCACAGTGGATGCTGTGTGATGCAGTCACATCAGGTGGACTGCTCTTGTCTGTTGCAGCTAGCGATGCGGAAGCGATGATTCATGAGATGCAAGCTCGTGGTGTAGAAGCGGTGTGCATCGGTGAAGTGGTGGCCGAGCATCCAGGTAAGATTCATGTAGTGGGCAGCTTCGTCGGTAGATAACAACAATCAGAGTTAAATAGAGAATACGTGTACCAAATACCGCCAGGAGAAGAGGAGAGGTTATCCTCCATTCCTGGCGGTATTTTGATGTAAGCAAGTGAATTCGGCAAGGCGCCAACGGAAATGGCAACTTACTTTAGAGCGAAGGATTCTGCTGTAGAAAGTGCTGTGCAAGCTGTGACAGCTGTACAGAGTTAATCTGCTGATGAGACGAATTCCATACGACTTTCTGCTTGTAAACAAGCAGAATTTGCGGGGATTTATGGGGAGTCTGCAATAGTTCCGCTACTTTGCCAGACAGCGCCTTCTCTTCGAGGACACGAACGACAGCGTAGGAGAAGCGGGAAGATACATGCGGATAGCGAGTCAAAAATTGATTCAGCGCGAGGTGAGCTACTCTGCTCGAACCGCAGTTTGTATTGTGCTTATAGAGCCACAACGGCCGTTCATCTGTCTGTTGAATCAAGCTGATAAGCTGCTCCTCAGTAGCGATGATGGGGAGTCCCTGCATATATCTTCTTCCTCCTTCTGATTTTTGTTCCCGCTGCAAGGGAGGGTGGCGCTATGTAATGTCCAAGGCAGTGATAGGGAACAGTTCTATCCTTGTCAAGAAGTCCATACAATGAATCTGATCGAAAGAGTATACGAGCGGCTAAGGAGGACTGTTATGCATAACATATCCTGGTTGTCATTGACATTGCTTATTTTGGCGAGCTATCGCCTAACTAGACTCATCGTATTCGATGAAATTACTTCTTTCATTCGCAAACCCTTTGTAGAGGAGCGATATCATACGGATGAGAATGGAGCTATATTTGCGGTGATCGAAGAAAAAGGCGGCCGTTTTCATGCCTTTATGCGCAAACTGCTTACTTGTTATTGGTGTACGGGTGTATGGTCTGCCGCATTTGTAACAGCATGTTACCTTCTCATCCCCACTTATGCATTTCCGGTTATTCTCCTGCTTGCTATTGCGGGTGCGGCCGGGATTATGGAGTCTTTTGTCAAAGGCTGACAGCACCCTCTTCTATATGCTAGGTTTCTATCCACGGGCTTGTTGCACATTTCCTCGTCTATCAGGCTGTTGTCTCTCAAGATTTCGAAAGCCGCATCATAAGATATAGCAGAGCTGATAGAAAATGCGGAACTTGCTAATCGAAGTGGTGAACAAGTTATTCCAGTTCCCGCACTCTACTCAACAAATGCTCCAGGCGCTTCGCAAATGTATGCTCTGACTGAGTTCGTTCATAGCCTTGAGAGGCGATGGAGCTCCGCTTGGCATCTTCGTAGAGGTACGTATGAATAAGCTCGGCACATTCCTTCGGCGATTCGAAGCATAGCAATTCCGCGCCTGGTTCATAGAACATGTGAAGATCTGGGCGATAATCAATGATCTGCGCACGCCGGCATGCCGCAATATCGAAGGTGCGATTGTTAATGGTGTGGCCAGGAGCACCTGTCTTATTTTTATCAATTAACGTATCATCTTCGCTGCGGTGAATATTCAGCACAAGCTTGGCACCGTTGTAATAACGGGGCGTCTCAGAGAAGTTGACCCACTTGGTTCGCAGGTGAGGGATACAACCGCCCGACCAATTGACGGTGTCCCAGAAATGTCCGACAAGTTTCACATGTAAGCCAGGATCGAGTTCCTTCAGCATTTGCTGCATCATACGGAGTCGGTTATCGTACCCTGTACCGATGAAGCAGATGTCGCTCTCATAAGAAGGGTGCGCGTTGAAGGGACGGAAGATATCGGTGTCTGTTCCGAGCGGCAAGTGGTGAACTCGCTTGCAGCCGTGGCGCTCATAGTAAGAGACACAACCAGAATCAATGGTGAAGATGATGTCGTATTCGGCTGCTACTTGCAGCGCATTGTCGATGGCATAGGGATCATCAACGAACCACACGCCAATTGGAATGCCCATCCTCCGTATGCTGCGAACTTGATCAACAGGCAGAAAAGAGCGCGGGCCGCAAATGGTCAAGACGAATTCAGGCCTGAATTCGCGGATATCAGGAAGAAGCTGCTGAAGTGGTGCACGATTCAACAGAAATATTTTGCTCTCATAACACTGGCCGTACAGAGCCTTCATGAGCGCATTATCGAGGATATCAATTGGCCTCCGATAACCGGAAGCGATATAGTATAGCCGCATTAGCCCCTCCTCGTTCCTGTCATCGAGAGAATAAAAAAGGGGATGGTTTTAGCCACCACCCCAAGCCGATCAGCATTTTGATTATGATGGGAACGGATAAGGTGCACCAGGGAAGATAGTAGGACATTGTTTCGGGAATGTGACAACACAAGCGTTTTCAGGGACTGGAATCACTGCACGCGGTTGGCACAGCTCAGCTTCAACAACTAACTTGACATTCGCTTTTACCTGAATGCTTTGGCAAATCACGATGTCCACGTTGACACAAGAGTTGTCGACAATATCGAGAACTTCAATCGTTGATGTGTTCGGAACGATTTCGCAATCCACCGTAGTTCCCGGAGGTGCGCACAACAGAACTTTCTCGAAGCGTACAAAGGTTTTCGTAAACGAGCAATGTACTACGTTAGGGACGACTGTAGTATCAATGATCGTGACTTCAAACGTTCCTGTTTTCTTAATGACAACACGTTGTAGAGTAACTGGTGTGCCACCAATCGTAACTACTACATTTTCTCTAACAGAACCGACTTTCTCTCCGCAGCTTACTGTCAGTAACGTTGCTTGAGCGCTGAATGTAGCCGGCAATGGCAAGCACAGAGCTGGATCAATGCATGCTTCATCAACAATTTGCGTCGTTAACAACACCCAATCGAATACTTTAGGAACCTCTATACATTCCAAAGAGGGTAGTGGCAAATATTCGGGGGGCGTTGTTTGCCCTTGAACTAACTTGCTCTCCATGAATGTTTCCTGCCTCCTTTATAGAATCTGAATTCAAATTCAATACAGTCTATGGGGGCGATCTAGAAAAGGTGACACCCCCATAAAATAATTTGGAGGGGATCGCAGTGAGGCAAGAAGTTTGCTTATATTCCTCAGAAGGCGTGCATTGGGTAGAACTTCAATCCGATGGGTCGCTGCTTCATTCCTTATACCGCGGAGTTGAACTGGTCAAGCAGCACCTATGGAGGTTCAGCAGTACCGTGAAGCAGTTCAGCGCCATTCTGCTTCATGGACATATACATATGTTGATGGCTTATGAATCGGGTATCTATTATGCACGTTGCAGCGTGAATGCGCGTGCAGATGAAAAGCAAGAATTGCGAATAAGCAGGCATCCCAGCTCATCGAATCCGTATCTCTTTAACCTTGGCAGAACCCTCTATTTCGGCTTCACTACAATACTGAACAAGAAGTTTACGTATGTGCTTCGACAGGTTGAGCAGGGGAGGTGGCGAGAGAGGGCTTTTTCCTATGTTCACGAAGATTATGGCGTCAATGTACATATTGAACAAGCAAGCTGCGATATAAGTGAATCAGGGACTTTATATGGGCTGTTCCTGATCCGACATGGAGATACGAATCGACAGCAGCTAATGCTGCTCGAGCTCGATATGGAATCAGAGGAGGCAAAATGGCAACACGTCTTCTCTTCTGCGCAAGCAGGGCAGAGTTGGAGCATTACAATATCCGCGGCGAGGGAAGGAGATCCGTATCTCGCGTGGGTCGTACACAACGGAGTCACAGCTACGGTATATTGTGCACGAGGCAGACAAGTTACGAATTCCTGTATCCCATTGAAGGTATTTTTTCAGAATCAATTTTTCGTTCCTCGACTTATTATCGCAGGAGAACATGGTCTGTTTCTCTCGATTACAGGTTCCTCCTGGTTAGCTTGTGCTTATTCAAGCAACGGAGGGAAAGACTGGGGGACCTTTATGGAAGTGCCGTTCGCACGGGAATCGAGACTTCGCATCATCCAAGGGGTTCGTAGCTCTGAACATGACCATGTGCCTGTGTCGCTTGTTGGCATCGGGTACCCGTGCTTCCGTCCGGTCGAACTCATTGATTTGTTCCATCCATTCTTGACCATGAATACAATGGGCCCTTCTATACAGGATGATGTATTGCTTCATTATGCCAAACTGCAGTTAGGCGTACTGCATGATTTTGCATCTGGACGAATTGTTTCATGGCAAGAAGAGATGATGCTGCTTGAAGAACGTCTGCTGCAAGAGGAGTATGCGCTGCAGCGATTGGAATCATTTATCGAAGAGATGGAGCGGGAGCAGGTTCGCGTATTGGAGCAGTTGCATGCCGTTGGTTCCAATTTGGCACCATTCGGAATTCGCCTCATACAATGACGTTAGTCAGTACATACAAGAGGGAGGGGCATGGAATGCACATTCAGTTGAATGGCAAGCCATTATGCAAGATTGCGGAGACGCGGTTAGTTGATGTATACCAGCTGCTGGGCAAGTACTCGTTCACATTTCATCTGGACAAACGACAAGGCGTGCTCGATATTATGAACCCGCTTGAAGGGTGCAGAGTTGTACTGGAGAGTAAGATGACGGAGATTGTGGATCGGTTGTTGTATCCGATACAGTCCACGCTGTCCCAAGCTGGATTGAGGGTCACGATTGTGGATTCAGAGGATACGCGCAAGCAGCTGTTAAGCGAATCCAATCATCAGCGGCAGGGGATATGGATATCAGCAGTGCCGGATGATGCAATGGAGTTAAGTGTGCATTATTATTTCCATCATCGTAAGCAGAGCAAGCAGTTGGCCCAATTACTTATTATGAATATGTTGAAGCACGGTGAGCTGCCTATCCGTGGAGCCACCTTGAATTGGAAGGATCGATCGAATTATCAGATATCGCTGACAGGGCAATCATGGACTTCGGTGGCACTCACATACGGCGGTTTCCTGCGATTGTCTTCGGAACAGCTTGTGCAGCTCGGCAATGGAATCACTCGCGCAGCTGCCTCCTACTTCTCGTATCTTCCGATCCTAGATGTCATTGAGAAGCTTCGAGCAATGGATAATGGTGAGGGATTTGAATCCGATAGGAAGAATGAAGCAAGTCCCGTTACTACTGAGGTGCGGCACGCTGAAGACATTGCATCGCTGCGGGAGGAAGAGGCTACGGCTCCACATGTGCAGACCTCATTCATGGATGTATCTAATATGCATCAATCTGTAGACAATTCACGCAGGGATGAACTGGAACCGCACGAACACTCGAAGCAGCGGGGGCATAGAGAGGCACGGCTTGCTCAAGAAGCGCGTTCCGCTTATGAGGGTTCAGGGACAGCTGCCGTTGAGCACAGTGAAGAACGAGTAAGTGTGCATGATCTTGAGCATGGGAATGAGTTGAATGAGCAAGTGTATTGGGAAAAGTATAAAGATAATGAGGAACCTTCGGGAGACGATTGGCAGGAAGCGGATGTTGAAGAAGCAGTAGATATCGAGAAGAGCCTTAATGACACCGGTTATGATGACGATATGTTCGTGAACAGAAGCGTGTTGGTAGCGGAATATGAATGGGAGGATAAAGAGAATATGTATGACTCTCCTACGGTGGTTGAAGCCGATGAACTGTATAAGGGAGAGCAATCAGATAGCAGGTCGATCGGGGTTAAGGAGCAAGGGACAGGGATATCACTAGATGGTGGCAGATGGACACACAAACAGAAGGCTGACGGAATGTCCAATCCTCTACATGAGGAGCGAGCACACCGTGAACTGCAAGCTGATTCGGATGAGTTGGAGGGCCGAGAGCAGGAACGGTTGGAAGACAAGAAGCGGCAAGCTCCAGCATATTCGACGTTTACATGGCTTCATGCCAATACGGTAAATCGTGCAGACGGAGCAAGCAAGCAGTCTGGCTCACTGCTTAGTTATTTGAATCAACAATCATTAACGAGCCAGCCTCGCATACCGAAAGATCCGGCTCAAGATCTATTGCTCATGCAAAGGGAGCGGACGAAACGTGAACAATCGTCTACCGACAAATCATAATGCTGTAGGACTACAGCTAACGGAGAACACATATCGAGAGATGGTAGGGCATTGTCTGCAAGAGAAGCCACTGGAAGCTTGTGGACTGCTGTCAGGAAACGACGGGCTTGCTAACCGCTGCTGGATTATCGATAATATTGACCGCAGTCCGGTATCATTTACGATGGATATGGAGCAGCTGGATCATGCACTGAAGCACATGGAGGGGAGTGGAGAACAGCTGCTCGCTGTATTTCACTCTCATCCAGCCTCTGTTCCATACCCGTCCGTCTTCGACATTGAGCATGCTGTGTATCCGTGCTCGTACATCATTATATCTTTGTCACGGCTTCGTCCTCGCGTACGCAGTTATCGGATTGAGGGGCGTCAAGCACAACCGGAGTCAATAAGAATTGTAACACATGGCACGAAGCATGATGCGCTCTAAGGAATCGCATCATGCTTCGTGTTGTTTCATTCGATTCAGCTAATCAGCTGGTTTGTGGGAGATAAGCAGCAGCAATTACAGCAAGGACTGATAAATGTCAGCAATGAAAGACAGGCCAGCTGTGTTGACAGCGCCAGTTGTGAAGTAGTTTGTCACTTGGAATTGGAATACAAACTGTACGCTAAGCGCAATTGAGATGAGTCCAAGTGATGCTGGAATCGTATAGAAGCGCACATTTTGCCAGTTGTATGGATTCGCGACATCTGTAGTTAAGCCAGTAGTTGGATCCAAGGAGCCTGCAGTCAATGGTACATTGAGTCCGGGAACTGGGAACAAGCTGATTTGCAATGGGCTGAAAGCTTGAATCGTTGCAGTCACGGCATTGTCGGCAAATACAGCCATCGCAATGACAAAGTCAGCAGCAATTCCAATAGTAAGCGGAATTGCTGCAGAAACAGTAGCAAAACCGTGTGTTTCACCTGGAACGAATGTGGCTTGTGACCAGATGAATTGCGGATTTGGAACTGCTGCAAATGGCCCGTTATCATTGTCGAATTTTGCTATCTGAGGCCATATTTTCGGAGCATTTCCTACATTCACTACATTCGGTGCTGCACCTGCGATTGCTAGTGTAGCAGCAGTTGCACTAGTGGCGGCCGTTACAACGTTAGATGTGCTGCTTACGATCCGTTGAATGGGAATAAGAACCATATTAGTAAACCTCCCCTTCATCATATGAGCGAAAGAATCCGCTAGAATTCTTTCTACACTGTTAATGTATGAAGGAGACTCGTCATAAGATTGGATGAATTACTAGATTCATTCGTACAAACTTATGTCAAGATACTCGTCATTCATGTAGTTTAGAATAGACCAATTATGGATGAACAGCAGCTCGGAAGCTGATACTGCTTGGATTCGCGGCAGGGAACTGCTTGCCTCCTGCACATACATAAGCGTGTATGTGGAGCGGGGTGATGAGGTGATCGATATCGCATTCTATATGAATATCTCTTATGTCTGACCAGATTCGTGGGGGGAGCAGAAGAGGCTGGACAGGCTCAATCCGGTACTCCCCGTTTTTGCGTCCGTTCGAGAACCAATCATCCCGATCGAATTTCCAGCCCGTTTGCTGATTGCCTTTCTTATGGAGACCAAACACCAGAGCATGCTGCGGGGCTACAATTTTCCCGCTCACGACTGCGAATTGGCTTGGGGATAGCGTTAGTAAAATATGAGACAACGACACAGGCTGAGCTGAGGTATTGCGAAATTTGATATGGGTAATCAGGCAGATTCTGCGCGTCTCTAGATCAACATCGGCTGCAGTTTGCAGGATCACATCAATTGAAGCTTCTGGATCATTTGTCATCACAAGCTCCTCCTTAGCGGGGGTTTGATATTTTTAATACAATCCGTGATAATTGTTCCTTCATGCCGCTTCGAGAGTCTATCTTATCTTCTTTCTTCATTAATAATGTATTCTTCTCACTAAGTTCCTGAATGGCAAGGCGCACTTGAACTTCCTCCTGCAAGGCAGCGATTCGTTCAGTCAGTCGGTCTGCTGTGGCTTGCCGCTCCTTCTGGATTTGTTTCAATTGGACGAGTTCCTTCTTTCTTGTTCTGCAACATTCCCTCATGTAGGCGATAGAAGCGATGAGTGCATCGGCTGAATCGATACTATGTGTGAGGTCGCGTGTTGCTCGGTAGCCTTGCATGACTGCGGGTGCTGCAGATCCGGTGAAGTCGGGCGTTGTTTCCTGGTCAGAAGCAATCCATACGGTAGGGCCATCGCGACCTGACTGCTTGTCATAAATACAAGTCCAGATTACTGGACACTGAATTGCTGTTGTGTATAAGTCGCTCCATTCTTCTTGATGGATGCTGTAATGAATGCGGAACAGCAAGTCTTCTGTTACCCAGCTTAAGCGATACCGCACCTGATCATATGCACATATGACCTGTGTTGCGAGAGTGGGAGGGATGATTGTTTGGTTATGAGCCGTCAATGTCCATTCCTTTTGCTTATTCCATTCATATGCTGTAAATAAGAGCTTGTTCCCAATGCGCTGAAACTGAAACATTCCAAGTCGCCCTTGTACAGAGTAGAGATCATAGGCTAGAAAATCTTCCCTCGATTCCAGTGGGACAACAGGCAATGAAGTCGAAGGCAGCCATCGGCTGGATGCTGTATGGAACGATTGCAGGAGCAGACGTAGTTGCTGATGGGGAGGCGCCGCCGTTATTAATGCAGTGCACAGCCAGATATGATCTTGATGTGCGAATAGACGGAGGGAATGGATCTCTTCGCCATCATATAGGACGTCTGCGGTTGACCAATGAATGCCAGATAACGATACATGCTCAATACGGGAACGGTATTGAATCACAGCATGAAGCTGATTGTGGCAATTCGTCAGTTGAATATGCAGGACGTGCTTGAACAGGCCTGCTATTTCGCGCTTGTGCGACTGCAGGGAACAGGGATTGATTGAGACATGAATGAGCTGGTCATCCCTATTCACATACACGAGATGAACATAATGTGCGTCATCCTGACACACGCCGAACGGACCGGCCGCATCGTGGTATATCACCGGCTTAGGGCATTCAATTAGACAATGCTCCTGTGGTTCGAATAATAAGCTGCCGTCTCTCATCTGCAACGAGGAGAAATGATATCGGTTCGATAACAACATACGCGTCATCGGATTACACCCCCTAGGTTCGCACAAGCTCTTCATTTCAATGTATTCAATCATCTTCACATCTAGGATTGAAATTCTCGCTCGAACATAGCGAGTCCCATTTTGATCGTGTAGGGAAGAATGTTTATACCAAGTTCGTTGAATCGCATATAGTGATATACGGAGGTGAGTAAGGTGCTTGCATTTTGGGAAAAAATTATACTTCCACTTTTGCAATCATTTGGTGTGAAGAGAATCGTAGAGATTGGTGCGGAGCATGGTTTGAATACGAGCAACTTATTGCAGTATTGTCGTGCGGTGAATGGTGAATTATTTGTTATAGATCCAGCACCGAGATTTGATATTCAGCAGATTAAGATGCATTTCCACAAGGAATTTCATATGCTGCTGGACTATAGTTTAGAGATTCTTCCGCACCTGAAGCAATTTGATTGTATCCTGATTGATGGGGATCATAATTGGTATACCGTATATCATGAACTGAAGTTAGTTGAGATAATGGCTCAGCAGCAGGAACGGTTCCCGCTAGTATTTCTGCATGACACACAATGGCCGTATGGTAGAAGAGATATGTATTATTTCCCAGAATCGATTCCCGCGGGTTTTGTGCACCCTTATGCGAAGATGGGGATGGTATCAGGCCAATCGCAGCTCGTTCATGGCGGAGGGGCAAACAATTTGCTGAATAATGCACTCTATGAAGGAGGAGCCCGCAATGGCGTGTTGACTGCTGTTGAGGACTTCCTGCAGCAGACGCCTTGGTACGTTAGCTATCATCAAGCCTTGTCCAATAGCGGGCTAGGTATTATTGCACCGAAGCACCCATCGATCGATATACATGTCCAAACGATTCTGGCAGCTTCGGGATTATAATAGCGAGACGAGAGGTGAAGGTTGGTTCACTAAGCCCAATTATAGGTGTGACAACGACATATGTGTCAAGACACGACTTCCATATTCTTATCATTACGAATAGCTATCATGAATCGCGCAGCAATTAAGCTATGACACATAGGGTGTATTCTAGCCGCAGATAAAAGGAGAATCTGTGGCTAGAGATACATAGAACGGTTGCATTATAGACCGGATTGTTCAATTATTCGGCGTATTTCGCGATTGAAGTAATGATGTGTTTCTGTAATGTCTGGCATAATGATGCCTAGTCCGAACTGGCTGCGTACGCGATGCAGCTGGAGCGGGATTTGGGCTTCCTTCATAAAATCTTCTACCGCAGTCAATACTCCGTTACGATCTCCATTTTCATATGCTGCGTTGTGGACAGAATCATTATGTCCATTGTCTACAAGCTCATTGATTCCTGGCAAGATCCCCTTCTTAGCGCTCGGCTTGCGGAACTCCGCCGGAATTGATTCAGGGAAATAATACATATCTCGCCTGCCATAAGGCCATTCCACATCATGAAGGAAGATGAGCGGGAACTTCTTGATGCGCTCGAATTGCTTCAGTTCGTTGTACACGGTATACCAATTATGATCCCCGTCAATAAACGCGGCATCGCATGTGTGAATGTGCGGTAGGACTTTCAGGCTGTAATCTTGCACGAGAAGAAATTTATGGCCATATAACTGCTTCATTCGTTCAATATCGAACAGGGGAGAGGGATCGATAGCCACTAGCTGACCGTTCTCCATCGGCTTTACATATTCGAGCAAATTAACGGTGTTATATCCTTGGGCACATCCTATTTCTACGATCACTTTCGGCCTTGTCAGCTGAAGGATAGGATGTACGACCTGATTCCAGAAATAAATCACTTCTGTTGCCTCCCATGATCACCACGTTTTGTACGTGCGAATGAAATCCTCGATTCTATTGGAGAGAAGGAGGGGCCAAGCGACTGTGATGTACTCCAGTGGCCAATCCCACCATGCAATACGCTGCAAATCGTCAATGATGGAAGGGGGGAAGCGATAACGAATCACACGAGCCGGGTTGCCGCCGGCAATCGCATAAGCAGGAATGTTCTTCGTAACGATGCTCCTTGCTGCAATGACTGCACCATTTCCAATTGATACTCCAGAGAGAATCAGCGAGTCGAAGCCAATCCATACATCGTGGCCAATCGTAACATCACCCTTTGTTTTGGGATGTCCAAGGAAGCCTGCTGCATTGGGGAATATTGGGTTGAAGGGGTAGGTAGTAACCCAGTCCACGTTATGTTCTCCGCCCAGCATGATCGTCGTATTCGAAGCGAATGAACAGAATTTTCCGATCGTTAATGTTGCTTTCTCACCCCATGTGAGTACGTTAGGGTAGCCGTAGGACCAATCACCGATTTGGTATTGTTGATAAGCTGGATTTTGGTTCAAAAAGTAGCTCATTGAACTTCCCCTCCCCCGAGCTGTTAATGCTGGTGATAGCTTGCAGCTCTCCACATGTCCAAGTATTGCTGGAGCGAGTTAATCGTCTCGGCAGGTACGGCATTGCCCTTAATGCCGATACCGATGACAGTGTGAGGGAATAGTTCTTCCCCGGCATAGTCGGTTATTACCGTATCGAATGGCTTCAAGATGCTGGCGAATGCTTGGGGTGTGAAGCGCCAATAATCGGCTGGATAATCATGGATTGGGAAATTCATGACCGAGGTAATAATGGCAATGCCGTTCGGTTTTAAGATGCGATGAACCTCTTGCATGGCGAGACGGGGATCTTCCACATGCTCAAGCGTATCCAAGGAGATTACAAGCCCTGCTGTCTCCGCAGGGAGGTCGATATGATGGAGATCCAAGATCATATCTACTCCTACACCAGGACGCATATCACAGCCGACATAGGGTTGGTTGGGGAAGAAGGGGCGCAGGTCAGCGAATCCTTCCTGGCCTTGCACCTGATAGGATCCAAATTCATATACTGGCACTTCATATGGAAGAATGTCCGAACATATTTTCACCAAATTTTTGACAATGTGTCTCATTTCTTCACTCCTTATTCATGTACCATCACCTAAATCTAGTACTCACTGTATTCAGCGATGATGGAGATGTTGATTAGGCGTACATCCAATTGTTATTTCGCGCCCGTTTCTGTCAAATACACAGGCAAATTGGAACCTGTGCTAATACACTAATGTAAATGACCGTATCATCCGTAATGTGTATGGAGGGATCGAGTTTGAATATCATCCAGACGTTACACCAGATGTTCCGCTTGGAAGAGGAAGCATTTGTGTCGGAGCTATATAGACAGGTGTTAAATAGAGAGCCGGATTATCCAGGATTGAGCCATTTTACTGCACTGCTTCGCGCAGGGCACACGAAGATGACCATTGTTACCCATTTCCTGAAAAGCAAAGAGTTGAAACAGACATTCGCTGGTGAAGTTTCCGTCGATATGGTCGGCACTCCATTTCGTATCTTTCATCGGATTTACACCTTATTGACAATCGATCCAAACGAATTTCCGCATGAGCTGTACCGAGAGATGCTGTGTAGAGAGGTGGAGGACGGTGCATTCCGGCACTATTACTTCATGCTGAGACAGGGGAAGCCGCGAATGTCAATCTTAATGGGGATTCTGGTATCGCCGGAATGCCAGATGCTGCTCCATGCCCCACAAGCCCCAAGACATAATGGTCCGGTTGACTTTGAACGATTCGAAATTATGGAATACCCTCCTGCCAAGACGATCGGCAATCTTGCTCCGTCTCCGCCGCTGCGGCGCAAAGTATCAATTGTCATCCTGACATGGAATGGACTAGAACATACGAAGCAATGCATCGCATCGCTTTCCCCATTGGCTGCGCATGAATTGGTGGATGTTGTGGTGCTGGACAATGGAAGCACGGATGGAAGTGTGGACTATCTTCGAGGTTTGAAGTGGGTTACGTTAATAGAGAGTCCACAGAATATAGGGTTTACGGCTGGAAACAATTTGGCAATTGCTCATTGTGATCTAGACAGCGATATTCTGCTGCTGAATAACGACATTCTGATTACACAGGCAGATTGGCTGGAGCGCTTGCAAGAGACAGCCTTTCTAGCTCCCAATATCGGCGTTGTAGGCTGCAGATTGCGTGGTGAAGACGGGAAGCTTCAGCATGCAGGGACATATATTTTTGAGGATACATGTTGGGGACAACAGATTGGTGGACAACAGACAGATATTCGTCAATATGAAGGTGTACGTGATGTGCAAGGGGTTGTATTTGCTTGTGCCTATGTGAAGCGTGAGCTGATTAATCTAATTGGTTCATTGGATACCGATTATTTTGCTTATTTTGAAGACACCGATTATTGCTTGCGGGCATTAGCCGCTGGTTTCCGGGTTGTCTATGATGGAAGAGTAACGCTCGTTCATGCGCAGAACACCTCTACGAAGGTAAACAACATCGATTTCAACCAATTATTCTTGCAGTCGCAGGGCATCTTCCATGGCAAGTGGGGCCACCAGCTTGCAGGAGAGTATCATACACAGCTGAATTGGCATTCGATTGTGAACCTGCCAAGCGGGTATGCGAATTCCTCCCGCAACCTCATGATTGCTCTCGACGAACAGCGTGTGAAGATGCATTATCGCTATGTATACGGCCCTGGAACACCGTTCCATACGAAGGAACCGAATATGAGCGATGATTATCGTGTGAATCTATTTAGCATGCGAAAGAGGAATGAATCAGCACCTGAAGTAGTGTACGGGCAGGGAGATGTGTTCTTCAAAAATGAAGGCAGGTACAAGATCGGCTATACGATGCTGGAAGTGGACGGCCTGCCTGAAGAGTGGGTGCATCAGTGCAACCGCATGAATGAAGTGTGGGTTCCATCCAGCTTCAATGTAGAAACCTTCCGCAACAGCGGCGTGCATGTTCCGATTCATGTTATCCCATTAGGGGTTGATCCTAACTATTTCAACCCGGATATTCGTGCTTTCCGGTTCTCTGAGAAGTTTACATTCTTAAGTGTATTCGAGTGGGGGGAACGCAAAGCACCGGAAGAAATGCTGCGAACGTTCGCTAATGAATTCGCCTTCGATGATGTGGTGCTTGTCTGCAAAATTACGAACAAAGACCCGGAAGTAAACGTGCGTGCCGAGATTCGCAAGCTGAATCTAAAGCATGCAGAGTCCAAAATCATTATTATCGAAAATCAGACCATTCCTTCTTATTTGCTTGGCAGCTTGTATCGTTCAGCGGATTGCTTCGTGCTGCCTACAAGGGGAGAAGGCTGGGGAATGCCAATACTGGAATCGATGGCTTGCGGCATTCCTGTTATCGCGACGGATTGGAGTGCGCAGCGGGACTTTTTGAATATCCAAACGGGCTTCCCCATTCAAGTGAAGCGATTGATTCCGGCCGTGGCGAAATGTCCGTATTATACAGGATTTCATTGGGCGGAGCCGGATTTTGAGCATCTAGCTCATGTCATGCGTTTTGTGTACGAGAATCAAGAAGTGGTGAAAGAGCGAAGTCTGGCCGTATCCCAGCTTGTGCTGTCGCACTGGACGTGGGAGAACTCGGCGAAGAAAATAGCGGAGCGGATTCGCTATCTATAAAGGTATAAGGAAAGCTTAATGAATTTGTATATGAGGAGTGATCAGCATTGCGTTACGTTGTGGGAATTCCGTACGTGAACCGTAAGGATCTGCTGTATCGGGCTTTGGACAGTATCGAACTGTATTGGAAGCATACTTACGTATTGGATAACTCTCCCGCGCACGATTTGAGATATGATTCTGAATTGTCTCGGCGCGTAACCGTATATGAGCCCCCTGTATCGCTGACATTTACCCAATCTATGAATTGGTTCCAGAGGGTGGCTCTCGATCAGGGGGCCGATTCTGTGTTCTATATGCATAACGATGCGGAGGCTCATCCGGGTACGCCAGAAGCATTTCTGGGAGTGCTTGAGGAGTTGAAGAACAGTGGGCGGAAGTGGGGGCTTGCCTTAACGAACTTCGATGCGCTTGCCGCTTACAATATGGAGGCGGTTAGAGCAGCGGGATCATGGGATACGGTATTCAGCAGTTATTTTGCCGATATAGACTATCATCGCAGGCTCAGGTTGGCAGGATATGATGAAGTGTTCACGGGCTTGCCTGTCGATCATCATGGAAGCTCAACGAGGAAATCGGATGCTCATTACAATTTTATCATTGATACGACTTGGCCCTTGTACGAGCGGTATTATGAGTTGAAGTGGGGCGGCAAAATGGCCGAGGAAACCTATAGGACACCGTTCAACCTTACGTAGTGGAGGAGATTGCCTTGCGATTGTCTGATGTAAAAGGCGTATACGATGCCGTGTACAGTTTGGGGTCGAACTGCTATACGGCTCAACGGCTGGAACGCTATGGCTTGCGGCCGTACAGTGGTGTCGTGGATTGGATGTACTCCAATTGGACACCTGGTGTAAGCTTATTGCTTCGAAATCGCTTTGCCAAGTTCATGCATCCGGATCATTTAGTGGTGGAGAGCATCATTTTTAAACGTCATAATTATTGTATATTAGACCGGGTGTATGGTGTACAATCAGTTCATGATTTTTTGTACACAGAACGTCGGAGAGGGATCGCGTTGAAATATCCGAAATTTATTGAGACGATTCAGCGGAGAATTCATCGATTTCTAGATAAGGCGGAGCATAGCAAGCGTATCTTCTACTTCCGATTTAATGCATCATATGACGAGGCAGCAGAACTGGAAGCAGCATTGGCATCTCTTGTGAAGCATCAATTCAGCTTGCTGGTTGTAAATCCCGGAAACGAGCATCGGATCATCGACAAGGAATGGCCGCTTGCGAATACATGCGGATTAGAGCTGCCCATTGGATGGGATGCTGCGTGCGATCAAGTATGGAATGAAGTATTTGCCGGCATTCACTATCAAGTAGGAATAAGGAATTAGGATATGCTGCACATAAAGTAAGCCCCGCTCCGAGGTTCGGAGGGGGCTTATTTCATATGCATTCACTGCTGCAATTGAGGCGTCACGGCGTGAAATACCGTAAGCAGATTATGCATCACACGCGGCCAATTATAGTGCTGCACCGTTGTCATGGCATTCGTCGTGAGATACGCGGCGAATTGCGGATCGGTTAATATACGCAGGATCCCTTGTGCAACTCCAGCAACATCTCCTTTGTCTACAAGAATGCAATTCCATTCATTATGGCAGAATTCTTCATTTCCTTCCGCCTTCGTGGTCACGACAGGGGCGCCACAAGCCATAGCTTCCAATATCGGAAGCCCAAAGCCTTCGTGATAGGAGGTTTGGACAAATACTCCGCAGTTGGCATATAAGTAGGCAACATGGTGGTCATCAGGGTGAGAGAAATGACCATGAGGAATGCCATGCAGATGGGGAGGCTCCACGCCAAAGGTGACCATAGATGCTTGTGGCAGTCTGGAGCACACATCCTTCGCTGCTTGAACCGTAATGTCGAATCCCTTCAAGTGCTGGCTGCGGCGGCTGCAGGCAAGGATACGGAATGGGTCATAGTCATGAGTGCGATTCGGCTTATATAGGTCGAAATCAACAGCAATGGAAATGTTGCTTGCGTGCTTCTGGAACCGCTCCAGCAATTGTCTGGTCGTCCAATCCGCTATCGTCAGCATATGCACGGGCACCCGGTACGTATTACGTACTCGTTCCTGCATATCATTCCAGTTCGGGTAATAGCTCTCCTCAATATCCTGCACCAGATATACCGGAACGCCGTTGCCGCCGCGCTTGCGATCGCAGCTATGCCATACGGCAGCAAGCGTCTTCCACCAGGTGGCTACCTTAATACAATTCATTGGCGTCAGCGCACGCATCATGGATGGATAATTGCCGAAGCGCCGTACGGGCACCTTGAGCGGGAACCAATTAGGCTGCTTATCGAGTGCGAATAGTTGTACGTTGACCCCCATATCATGCAGGCGGTTGACCTGTTCGAATACGTTGCGGATGCCGCCAGACAATCCGGTCAGTTCAAGCACATATACGACTTCCAGAGGAGCTGTCATCGGATGATTTTCCCTCCCCATTTCATCCAGAATTTTTTTCGAGCTTCCATTTCTTTTTGTCTCCAATATGGATTCTTGTTCGCTTTTGTCGTGCCGCGGGTATACCCTTCCGCATGGATGGCACTAGCCGTTCCGCAATACACGACACGGGAGCCGTGCACCTTGGCGCGATAACAGAGGTCAACATCCTCGAAGGCAATGAAGAATTCCTCGGACAATGGCCCAATCTGGTCGAGGAGCTGCTTGCGTATTAGCATTAATGCACCGGTTACGGCATTCATATCTTCTACGGCTAATGCAGGCTCATAATCAGCTGACTGTCGGCGGTAGCGGTGGTCAAAATGCCCCTTCGCTGTCGGGATAACACCGCCATGCTGTATGGTCATATCAGGATAGAGGAGCCTCGCTCCTACGATGCCGATTGCTGCATCACTGTTCATGGTTGCAACCATATGATGGAGCCACCCGGGCTCGTGGAAGAACACGTCATTGTTGACGAGCAGAATATATTGTCCCTTGGCATGCTGGATGCCAGCGTTGACAGTATGGCTGAATCCATGATTATGAGGCTTTGCAATGAATTGCACCTGGAGCGGAGCAGCCCATCGTGCCAGTTCTTCTTGAATCGCGGCAGGACTGCCATCATCGACAACGATGATCTCGTAGGGCAGCTCATGTACGGTATGGATGAAGCTGTGCACACAATGTTTAACGAGATCGGTGTGATGGATCGTAGGAACAATGACGCTGATCATAGCGTTGCCATCTCCCTTTTTAACGCGCGGCTATTTCCGTCAAGCGATGAAGCATGCGGGCTGCGCTTGCTTGCCATGTGAATTGCTCCTTTACTGTGTTTCGACCGAGGGCAGCCTTAGCGGCTGCTTCATCCCGGTTCATATATACATGCCTCATCAGCTGTCTTAGATGCATATTGTCTGGAACTGCCCACAGCATTCTGGAATTCGTGGGGTGGGCGGGAGCGAACTTTTGGACGGAGATGAGGTATCCGTTCGCATCGTTGACGAAATCAAGATGAGCTGACCAACGCGTTGTAATGACAGGGAGACCGGAGGCCATTGCCTCCATTACGGTTAAGCTCCATCCTTCTCCACGTGTAGGAAGCACATAGCTGTCTGCACTGTTATAGAGCATAGCTAACTGCTGCTCGCTCCAACTGTGAATCGCTGAGATGAGAATGACAGATGAGCGAGACTTTCCGGCTGTCTTGAAGGCGATAGCGTCAATATAGGCTTGCTGTCTGCCGATCTCCTCTTCAGTGGTTGCACGCGTTTTGATAATGAGGCATACATCCTCGGACTCCGCGAACTCTTCAAGGAAGGCGGTAAGTAAGATATCAATGCCTTTGCGGTCATCGAAGGAACAGACGGATAAGAAGGTATAGCTTCGTTGGCCCGGAATAGGGAATGGGGGGTGACCGGGAGCAAACAAGTTCGAATCAATTCCGTAAGGCATGACGTGAATTTTGTGCAGCGGGACTCCAGACCGGTGGAAGGTATCTCGATTGAAGGTGGACGGTACCCATACTTCATCCATATTGCTGCATCTTCGAGACCACATGAACGACAGTCGGCTGCATTCGTACATCGTCATTCCGATTGAGTAATGGCGAATGTCCTTCACAAATTGGATCGCAGGGTAATGCGTAAATACGATATGGGGCTCTGGCAATGGAGTGTGCGATATCGCCTGCAAGGCCGCCTCGATATCGGGGGTCATGGGAACCCTGACTGTTTCGGAATGAACTGGTGTATAGTGAAACTGCACCCCCAGCTTCATCAATTCAAGCACGACATGACGATTGGCCTTTGCATATCCTGTTGGTTCGTAGATGGTACCGATATTATGAAGAAACATCGAGTCGTATCCACCTTTCTATAAGAACGTGTCGTATCCGCGCTGCTTCAAGTGCTGCACCATCTTTTTTATATCCTGTGTTCGTTCTTTCGGACAGACGAGAACCACATCATCCGTGGCGACGATCACGATGTCTTCAATGCCTACCGTCGCGATTAATTGCTTTGTTGCACCGTAGATAATGCTTCTCTCCGTATCGATCCCCTCATGACGCCCATGAACAATATTCAGGAGCTCATCGGTCTGGTGTATGCGCTCAAGTGCATTCCAGTTGCCGAGATCGTCCCAGCCGTAATGGACAGGAATCATGTAGATGGATTCACATTTTTCGATAACGCCATAATCAATGGATTGCTTCTTGAGACTACTGTATGCGGCTGCGAGCTGTTGTTGACCGTTATGTGAATCGTTTAAGAGTGTCTTCATTTCAAACAAGGAACGATACAGGTCAGGTAGGTGCAGATGGATCAGATGCATGATGGTTGAAGCTTTCCAAATGAACGTCCCTGTATTCCAATAGTGGCAGCCATCAGCAAAAATATTGGTTGCAACAGACAGTTCTGGCTTCTCGATGAATTTCTCAACTGGGGTAAGAGGAGTGTATATATCGGTTGCTTCATTTCCGTTAGTAGGGGTAGGGCTGTTCTGTTGGATACGGATATATCCGTATCCCGTCTCAGGGCGTGTTGGCTTTACCCCCAAAGTAACGACACATCGTTCCTGATCAGCACGATAGACGGCGGTGCGCAGTGCTTCGTGAAAAGCATCAGGATCCGAAATATAGTGATCGGAAGGTAAGGTAATCAGAATGGGATCTTCGTCGTCTGCACTTAATTGAAGCGCGGAAAGACCGATGCATGCGGCGGTATCTCTCGCCATCGGCTCCACAATAATGTTCTGCAGCGGGAAGGCAGGAAGCTGCTTTCGGATAATAGGGATGTATTCTTCAAGGGATACGATATATATATGTTCCAGCGGTAAATATTGAAGCATTCGCTGCACCGTGTCAGCAAGCATCGATTGTTGATGAAGAATCGGCAAAAATTGCTTCGGGTAATCTGCGCGGCTGAAAGGCCAGAAACGAGTTCCAGTTCCGCCAGCTAATATAACTGCCTTAACGATCGTGATGTGAAACACCTCCTGGGAAACAGACAATGATGACAATCATGGGTTATTACTACATATGTACTTAACGTAAAAAAGGGCACGGCGATTGTCAGAGTGGATTTCTTGGGCGGAATGCTATAGTCTTAACAATAGTTCGATAACACGAGATGTAAGAGACAACAAGAGGTGAGAGGTATGCACGATATTTCATTAGAGCAGTGTATGGCATTGCGGGACAAGGAGGCAACGCTTGTTGATGTGCGTTCGCCAGGAGAATTCGAGGAATTCCGAATACCGGGAAGCATCAATATTCCTTTGTTCACGAATGAAGAACGGGCGGAGATCGGAACGATATACAAGCAAGTAAGTGTAGAAGCGGCCAAGGAACGTGGGTTAGAGATCGCGTCAGCCAAGCTTCCATCATTATATAAGCAGTTCAAGGAGCTTCGAGGGACGACCATCATCTACTGCTGGCGGGGCGGCATGCGAAGCCGTACGATGGCTACTGTGATGTCTTTAATGGGATTGAAGCCATACCGATTGTCAGGGGGAATACGCACCTACCGACAATGGATACAAGAGTCGCTGGTGAACTATGACTGGCGAATACCGTGCATTGTCCTGTCCGGACATACGGGGACAGGGAAGACAGATATGCTTCGGCAGCTTCAAGCGGAAGGGTATCCCGTCCTTGATCTTGAGGAGATGGCAGGACATCGAGGCTCTGTATTTGGGCATATTGGACAAGTCCCGAACAATCAGAAGATGTTTGATGCGATGCTATTTGAGAAGCTGGAGGAGTTAAAGTCAGCAAGAGTACCTTGCCTCCTATTGGAGGCGGAGAGTCGTCGAATCGGGAAGGTCATACTGCCAGAATTTCTGATGGATGCGAAGAAGGCGGGAACGGTGCTTGATATCCAACTGCCGATACAGGTACGGGTTAAAAACATTGTGACGGAATATGAGCCGTCCAAGCATCCGACTGCGATCCGTGAAGCATTTGCCCGCATTCAGCGGCGCATGCATACCCCGCATGCTAACGCAATTGCAGAAGCACTTCGCCTGGAGAACTATGGAGAAGCGGTGTCGCTCATGCTGGAGCATTACTATGATTCCAGGTATGATCATGCTTCGATGGGCTATGAAGGCCAGATCTATTCCATTAAAGCTGAACATCTGGAAGACGCATTGAAGCAGATTAGGGCACATCTCGGAAGACCGGAGTAATAAAGGCAATAAATACGGGCTTCACCTTCTAGGTAAAGGTGAAGCCCGTTGTACGTGATAGGGCAGTAATGAGATCCTGAGCTGCCTTATCAGGTGAAAAATGAGTGAGCGTATGGTGCATAGCAATTTGGCCCTTGTTAGACGCTTCCGCATAATTGGTAACGACATGCCGCATCTGGCTGCGCAGGGCGTCTACAGAAGCCTCAGCCCACAGCTGATCACTCTGGTATCCTTGGTAATAAGGCTGAGGCCTTACGGGTACGAGGTGGTAGGGGATTAAGTAACTGTTATATTCATTCAAGAAATCAAGATGACCACCCCAGCCGGTTACAATGATAGGCACTCCCCTCATAGCGGCTTCCAATACGGGATAGCCGACACCTTCTCCACGGCTCGGCAGCACAAATGCATGACTGCTTCGATATAAGGCATCCATCTCCATCTCGCTGCGCAGTTCTAAATCGATATAGACCTGAGCAGGATGATGTGTCAGCTGCAGTTCTCTCTTCCAATGCTCCATCATGTGATATACCTCTGCGGTACCTGCTGTCTTAATAATGAGACATACCGGATCAGCCGCCGTAAATTCACTCCAGAAGGCTTTGAGCAAGATGTCTATTCCTTTGCGATTAATCCAAGAACATACGGACAAAAATCGGAATGGCGGTAAATGATTCACGTACTGCGGTGTATGCTCAGGAGCAGGTGGATGATAGGGTTCGGAGAGACAGGGCCGAACGTAATGCAGCGGTACATTAACGCCGGATTGGCGAAAAACAGTGATATTATGAATGCTGGGCAGCAGGATGCCGCTCATTTGATTTGCTTGTTTAATCCAATTATCTGGTATCTTCGACGTTTCCCAGTAGGTAAATCCGAATGAAGCCCGAAGCTTTCTCCGCCAGAGATCCGGAATATAGTGGTATACACTAACGCGCGGACCAGCGCTGCGTCGCTTTCTCAGCAAGTGCTCCAGTACAGAACGTTGATCTGGGGGAAGTCCTACTTGCGGTAGTCCTTGATAGGTTTCAAGGCTTACATCTACGCCGGCAGCATGCAGTGCGAGTACATATTCTCTGGTTGCCTTAGCATACCCAGTGGAATCGAATACTGTGCCATGCCATATAACTTGCGCCATTCTAAATTTCCCCTCCAATCTAGCTATCGTTATTGTACTCGGAAGTATGCTTCATGCGTCACGGCTATTCCCACGAATCTTACTGCGGAATACAGCATAATGATTAACTGATTGCTGCATGCAACGAGATGCTGCTTCCAAGGGAGTGTGGAATATGAGAATAATGATATGGTGCGCAAATTTAATATCGGCGGGCGGTGGAGCGAGATTATTATCCAATATGCTGCCTGCGATGGCTCGGCAGGTAGATATTGATCTCGTCCGATTAGTCATTGCACCTGACACGAAGTTCAAAGAGAGAATCGATACGGTCAGCTACCCGAATATCGACATTGTGTATTTTAACGGAAGCATTCAATCGCCAGAAGCGAGGGTGCTGTTAGCAGATTGCCATGTTGTGTATTTCTTCTGGCCGCATGGGCCTGCTTATGTGAAGGTAGATCTTCCGACGATATGCACCTTTCATGATGCAACTGTCTTTGACTTTGTACCGCCTTATGTGTCAGGCGCCGTTATTGAGCAGGCTTGGCGGGAAGCGAAGGAATGGCTCAGCAACATGACCTCAATTGTCGTATCCTCACGCCATGTACAGACTAGGCTGCTCCATCATTTCGGAGAGGTAGGCAACAGCGCCACCATTATTCCTCACGCCATACTGCCGGCAGATCCGACAAGTCATCTCGTCAGTGATAACGTGAGCCCTGATGTGGCCGTCCGTCTCCCGCCGCAATATGTGGTCTACCCAAGTAATATATCTCCGCACAAAAATCACTATAATCTGCTGTTGGGATATTCCAGGTGCACCGCAGATGGCAAAGTCCCCCTCGTACTGTTTGGACATCATACAGAATTGCTGCGAGTTGTCCCTCCACAATGGCCGGAACAAATGTATGTGCCTACGCTGATTTCTTTATTATCAAGGACAGGGCTTCGCTTGGATGCAGACATCTATCCAATGGGGTTCATTCATGACTCTAATGTGATTCCTCTAGTTCGCAACGCGCAAGCACTTATTATGCCGAGCATGTCGGAGGGGGGAGGAAGCTACCCCGTAGAAGAAGCGCTGCGTCTTGGCGTACCGGTGCTGTGCTCGGATATTCCTGTGATGAGAGAGCATATGGCAAGACATAGCGCGGAGATCATCTGGTTCGATCCAGAATCCCCTGATTCCATCGCACAAGCACTGGATTTATTTTTTGAACATTCTAGTCATTACAAATCGTCTGCCATGCAAGGCATGAATGATCCAACAGATACGTGGGATCATATTGCAAGCCAATATATCCATGTCTTCCGCGTTGCTTATATGAAATATTACGGCATGATTTAGAAGATGAAATGTAAGTTGAAATGCTTGTGCAATCAGGGGATTTAGACTGGGTTCGATATGACATGTTGGAGAAGGGCGTAGTATTCGTTCGCAACATCCGACCAGCTCCGCTGCATTGCTTCTTGAATCACTGCCTGTTGTCCTGGCACTAAGGTATGGCGATATACCCATAGAGCGCGAAGACTGGCTTCGATCTCGTCCACGGAGTAGGGATTGAAGGCCAGGAAGGCGCTCATATTGGGAATAATTTCGTTCGTCACCTCTAAATTGGCTGCAGCGACAGGTGTTCCTACCGTTAATGATTCAAGAATAGGGAACGGACAGCTGCCTTCAAACAAAGTGGGCACGATTGTGCCGACTGCGTATTTGTAAAGGGAAGGCATGTCTGAGGTCGGAATTCTGCCGATGAACATAAGACTGTTTAAGATTTCAGGTTCTTGAACATGATGCAGCATGCGCATGACATCGGCTTCTTTTGGACTGCTGGACAATTGATCAGTGAAGACGAGTCGCAGACGCGAATGGTATCCGTCTATCGTTAATCGGAATTGAATAAATGCAGCAAGAAGCCGCTCGAAATTTTTGTGAAGGCGAAGTACGGTTGGAAATACGATATATTCATGATGAAGCTGATATTTCGCTCTAAAATGCTGCTGATCCATAAATGAAAAGGTTTGATACTCGTCACTAGGTGGAGCAAGTCGGATGACATGCGTTTTGTGTGCAGGCAGCCCAGCAATGCCAATTGCATGGTGAGTTCGTACATAATTCGAGTTCGATACAACCGCCGCGGCTTTATGCAAAATATAATAGCCATTTCGATCCACACGGTGACAAAATTCTGGGTAGGTAGAGAAATAAAGCTCTTTAAACTGATGATGAACGAGATCATGCAGACATAAAATATACGGCTTTTTTAAAAACATGGCCAAATCGAGCGAGATAATGGGGACGATCCATATCTCAGCGGGTACATTCGTATTGAAATGCTCTACATTATTGGAATGGTGGATATGAACTCTGCCCGGAAACATTGGTCTTAACGGTGAGAAAGATTGTTCTGCATCGGCGTAATTATAGCCAGTAGCAGCAATATGAATGTGCACATGTGGAAAGTTGGACAACATACCTCTCGTAAGCCGGTAGAGGAAGCGGCCAATTCCTTCGCCATCCATGGCAAGCGGGTGCGGATAAGCTAAGAAAATCCCGATATGCTGAACAGTTCGCGGGGATGCTGTCAGACTGGGAGAAGCGTTGGGATCCGATTTCAACGGTGGATGCGGATGTGCAAGCAATTGTTGAAATTCTGTGGTATTCAAAAATTGCCGAAGCATTAGTTTCTTGCTATGTTTGGCCATTAATCCCTTTAGATGACCTTGCAAGCCCAGTGAGTCTGGATTGCGGCACAACAGTTCATCATATAAGGAATGGATGAAGAAAAAAGGCTCCGCGGCGTAAAAACGCCGAATAAGACCAGCAGCGGAAACAGCTTGAGTAGGAATAAAACTTGTAGGGGGCCTAAGGTAGTTCTGCTCTGCCTCCTCACTGCACATGACTTGCTCAATAATACTTAGTTTGGTCTGCCGAGAAGTCAACAGTCTCATATAGTGCTGACTCTCTACCGCTCCTGGTTCGCGGTTAAGGAACTGTCGAAACAGCTCGGTGATGAAATGTTGACCATCCTGCCTCCAGATTGCTTGTATGAAATGGATGAGTCGAAATTGCAGATCCAATAATGTCTCCTCCTAACAGCTCATTTGTTCGTCACAGTATATCTTGCAAGGATTGGCAGATATACTGAATATCCTGTTTGGTTAATTCGCCGTGGCTGGGAAGATTCATACCTTGCGATGCAATTCGGTTGGCGATCGGATATTCTTCATACAGCTGACCATCGCGATAGGGAGGAAGGATGTGCATCGGATAGAAGAATGGCCGGGTTTCAATTCCTTTGTCCTTCAGTTGCTGCATGACATGATCTCGCTGCTGCTCGGAACGGCCGTTCAACACAATACTGAACATCCAGAATACATTTTTGGCCCATATTCGTTGTACAGGCAGTGTCAGTCTGCTGTCATGCTGCAAGTAATCATAATAATGCATTGCTACCCGAATTCGCTCTCGAATATGCCACTCAACCTTCTCCAGTTGGGCGCATCCGATAGCGGCTTGAATATTCGTCATCCGATAGTTGTAACCGATGACCGGATGCCAATACTTTTTGTTCTTATCTATCCCTTGGCCTCGCAGCAATCTTATTTTCTCCGCAATGGCTTCGTTATCTGTGGTGACAACACCGCCTTCCCCAGTTGTAATGACTTTATTGCCGAATAGGCTGAATGTCGCTGTATGTCCCAGCGCTCCTGCCATTCTCCCTTTGTACTGCGCCCCAATCGCTTCAGCAGCATCTTCAATGACAAACAGATCATATTTGTGAGCGATCTCCATGATTGGATCCATGTCGGCGGGATGCCCATATAGATGTACCGCGATAATGCCCTTCGTACGGGAAGTGATTTTTTGCTCGATTGCTCGAATGTCCATGTTCCACGTATCGGCTTCAACGTCAACGAATACAGGTAGTGCGCCGCAATACGTCACCGCATTTGCTGTCGCAACGAACGTAAGTGTAGGTACGATGACTTCGTCGCCTGGCCCGACATCATGAGCAAGCAGGGCAAGATGCAGTGCTGTTGTTCCATTGCTGCAGGCGATTGCATGCTTCGATTGGCAGAAGGCAGCGAATTGCTGCTCGAATTGATCCAGATATGGGCCGTTGGAAGATATCCAGGTCGTATTCAAACAATCCAGAACATATTTCGTTTCATTTCCATTCAAGACAGGGGTTGCTATAGGGTAGTATTTATTCATGTTATTTCCCTCCAACATTCATGTCTGCAATTAGCTCGATTTAAATGTGAATCTGCTTAATGACGCGAGCTGGAACCCCAACAGCAACACAGGATTCTGGAATATTGCGAATGGCAACAGAACCAGCCCCCAAAATAGACCATGCCCCAATGGTAACCCCGTCGATTACTTTGGAGCCTGTGCCGAGAAAGCTTCCTTCTTTAACATGTACATTCCCAGAGAGTGTGGTGCCAGGAGCAATATGACACGCTCGCTCTATCACGGATTCATGATCGATTGTGGCACCTGTGTTAATGACTGCGTAGTGATGGACTTGAGCTTCTGCATTGATGACCGCGTTGTGCATGATCGCAATTCCTGATCCTAACTGTGAAGAGGGGGCAACATAAGAGAACGGGCTGATGGCATTGATCAGGGTAAAGCCCAGCTTCTCTACTTGAACTGCTATTTTGTAACGCAGCTTGTTGTCTCCGATTGCTACAAAGGCATGGCGTATGTCATCCGCGAATAAAGTAGGCAAGATAGAGTCATCGCCTAATAGGGGAATTCCCATAATCTGCGGCTTCTCCGATTTGTCCGTACATCCAATGATCTCTATCGATGAATCATGCTGCAAAATATCGATAATCACTTTTGCATGTCCGCCTGCACCAATAATTACAGTCTTTTGCTTGCTTGACACGAAGCACTTCCTCCTGACCACAGTGTCTGTACTGATACATTATGATGATTGTGAGGGGGACGACTTAGGCATAACAAATGATTGCGTCTAAAATGGGTGAAATGCAGACGTTCGCGCCAAAAGAGAGGTCGAGGAGTCTGGCTGCTTTCGACAGAAGGCTGTCCCTGCAAAATAAAGAAAGCCAGGGTTTTATATCCCGGCTAATTCAAGAGTCTGTTTAAGCTGGCTATATTAACATCTCCTATTCGATTCCAGCCAGATGAAGCACGTGCCGCAGCTTATTCGCATCCACATACATGTTATCGGCACCTCCAACTGGCTTTGCAGGGTACTCAATGTCGCAGATGATTTCATAATAGTCAAGCCCTGCATGATTGCTTATTTTCCAAAAGTAATCGTCCTTAACGGTATGCGGCGTCAGTTCAATAACCTTCGTTCCGGGATTGCAGAAGGCAAAGTTAATGTTCCCGCTCCCGAAGGGGGCGACGACTGCTTGAGCAGAAGAGTATATCGCGATCTTCTCAGCAGTTGTTAGCGGAGTAAGCACAATTTTGGTAAATCCTTTGGAATGCAACAGTTCCAGCACCTCGTCTTCATTGATCACATAGCGAGCGAAAGCATCCTGTCTAGTGACGTAAATTCGTTCATACCCGCTGATAGGCTGAACCGGATGGTTGTCTTTCAGGTGTTTCCGTATATATTCATATGCCCAGCGAGGACTTTTGCCTGTCATCCATGGTACTGCCGGGACAAGAAGTCTCTCAGCCATGATATGGAATTCATTTCGATCGACCTGAATAAGCCGTTCAAGCGGGATACCCAGCATGTCCAGCGATTCATATTGGAAGGGATGGGTCAGCTTGCCGATCACATATTTGTCAATTGGTATTCCGCTCTGCTGGAGTAAGTGAAATCGCGGCAAAATATCGAAAAACCAATGTCCGAATATGGCTTGTGTGAATACGAGATCCGGAATATTCCATCCCCATACAACGGTAGCAATCGTCCCGGGGTAATATTCTGGCGGAGGCAGAGCTTGAGAAGCGTACGGATAATAATATTCCACGTCAAGCAGCCGTTTCTGATCTGGTGTGACGACATAGCAGCTTCCAGTTATGAGGCGTCCACCCGGAATTGCGGCGACAAAAGCCTCATCATAGCTGCATATAGTAGACCAGCGGATAGGATCGATGCCTTTTGGAGGACGCAGTGCGAGTGATTCTTTCGGATAAATGACTTGGTAAAAGAGTTCGAATGGTAGATGCTGTTGTGCCGCATAGGTGGCAGCCCAGTCACTTGTTTTCTCGTAAAATTGATCTGGGATGGTTAACATATTCTCTTCCCTCCCTATTATAGATAGAGTTGTGTTCAATCAAGCATTTCCCTTCAGATTCCATTGCTAGCTTACGATATTCTATTCTATGTAGAGAGAGTGGCTTTGAGATACGGCGTATAGGACGGGAAAATTTTTTTCAACGAGTAACATAGAGAGAGCAGCGGTTCTGATACTTTGATAGTTATAGTTTTTACCTATAAAAACAATAGCTTTTATATCTTAGCCAACCTTGTTCATTTGTGATACAACAGGAATAACATTACTTGAACGAGGAGTGGCAGACATGGCAGAAGTGAAGAAGATAGCGATTGTTGCTGGCGATGGTATCGGACCGGAAGTCGTAAGAGAAGCGGAGAAGGTATTGAAGCGTACGGAGGAACTTTTCGGATATGCGTTCGAGACGAGTCATGGACTGTTCGGGGGAATCGCGATAGACGAGAAGGGAACGCCGCTGCCTGAGGAGACGCTGGCTCTATGCAAAGATGCTGATGCGGTTCTGTTAGGAGCAGTTGGAGGGCCGAAGTGGGATAACAATCCGAAGGAGCTTCGTCCAGAGACTGGACTGCTTGGCATTCGCAAGGCTCTCGGTTTATTCTCTAATATTCGACCTGCAGTCGTATTTGACTGTTTGAAGGATGCATCCACATTGAAGCCTGAAGTGCTTGAAGGTACGGATCTAATTGTCGTACGTGAACTGACAGGCGGGATTTACTTCGGAGAGAAGTTCCGCCGCGAGGGCGAACATGGACAGGAAGCCGTTGATACTTGTGTCTACAATGTACAGGAAGTCGAGCGCATTGTACGCCAAGCATTCGAGGTTGCTCAGAAGCGCCGCAAGAAGCTGGCTTCGGTAGATAAGGCGAACGTGCTTGAGACTTCGCGCTTGTGGAGAGAGACGGTGAACCGCGTTGCACCTGAATATCCAGATGTGGAGCTGGAGCATGTATTGGTGGATAACTGCGCGATGCAGCTGTTGCGTCGTCCGGCTAGCTTCGACGTTATCGTCACCGAGAATATGTTCGGTGATATCTTAAGTGATGAAGCAGCCATGCTCACCGGTTCTATCGGCATGCTATCCTCTGCTTCCTTAGGGGAAGGCAGCTTCGGTCTGTATGAGCCCGTACATGGTTCGGCGCCGGATATTGCAGGGCAAGGAATTGCGAATCCAATTGCGACCATTCTATCGGTTGCTCTCATGTTCCGATTGACATTCGGTTATGAAGATGCGGCACAATCCATTGAAGATGCAGTGAAGGAAGTGCTGGATAGCGGACATCGGACAGGCGATATCGCTACAGATAAGTCTAAGGCGATCGGAACGGAAGCAATGGGCGATCTGATTGTGGCAGCTATGACAAAATAATGGGATGATGATAAGGCCAACTCTTAGAAGGATGAGTTGGCCTTTGCTTTGTTGCCAGTCATTTTGGACAGACATTCCTGGGAATGATCAGCTCTATATGATGACAATAGCTCCAGTAAGCCGTTGATTGCATGCAGGTTGGTTTGGGGCGTGTCATTTTTGAATCGAACGGGTAGAATGATATAATAAATGACAATTCAGTTAGTACTTAGGAGGAATTTAGCTTGGCAGAACGTTTGGTAGGCAGACCTGCTCCAGAATTCAATATGGAAACTGCAAAAGGTGACGGACAAGGATTTGGAGCAGCATCTTTGTCGGATTACCGGGAGAAATGGCTCGTATTTTTCTTTTACCCGCTCGATTTCACATTTGTATGCCCGACCGAGATAACGGCATTGAGCGAAGCTGCGGAAGAGTTCAAAGCATTGAACACGGAAATCTTAGGGGTATCCGTTGATTCCATCCACAGCCACAAAGCATGGATCAATACACCAAGAGAGCTGAATGGTCTTGGCAAAATCAACTTCCCGCTCGCCTCCGATATTACGAAGAATGTTGCACGCGACTATGGTGTCTTAATAGAAGAGGATGGCATTGCACTGCGTGGCTTGTTCATTATTGACCCAGAGGGCGAACTGAAATATCAAGTCGTGAACCATAACAATGTAGGGCGCAGCGTAGAGGAGACACTTCGTGTGTTGCAGGCGCTGCAGTCCGGCGGGTTGTGCCCAATCAATTGGAAGCCGGGCGATAAGAACTTGAACGCCTAGATGGTCTGCCACTTGGTATATAGCAAGGCAAATGAAAAGAAAGCCCCGTAGAAATCTGCGGGGCTTATTTCGTGTATGAAAGAGAGATGTCGAATTCAACAGCTAGAGGGAATCTATATTAGAGGTTATTCAAGCTCTAAGTTCAGGATAAACAGGCTGCCTCCAATTGCTTGTATTTCTCAATATACTTCAGAACGGTATGAATGTATGTTGCATGTGACCAAGTTAAGGGTGCAACGGACAGTGGAGAACCATCAAATGGATCCAACTGCTCAGGAAGCAATCCGCTTGCCAGACTGTGTGCTTCCACCCAGCGCAAGGTATCATGTGCGGCTTGCAGTTCCTTCAGGCTGGAGGCGGTATCGATGTCATGGGCTGCGAACCAGAGGGTACAGATGATCCAGGGATTGCCGGGAGCAAGGCTCGGATCAGTGCTGCGCTGGAAATAGTAATCCCGCCAGTAGCGCGCAATCCCCCCTGTCTGGCTGCGAATGGACAGCTTGCTCTTCAATACGCGAACGGTTGACAGTACCCGCTCATCGTCAGCAGGAAGTACACCGAACATATAAATGGCTAGAATGCTGCTCTCGGGCGTACAATCCTGAGCCCATTTCCCTTCTTTCCGGTACAGTCCGCGTACGAAGCATCCGGCTTCTTCATTCCATAGATGGGCAAGCATCGCTGTCTTGATTTCCTCTGCGGCGCTGCGGAAGCGGTCAGCTCGTTCCTCATCCCCGAACAGAGATGCAAAGTTGGAAGCAGCTACTAAGCCGCTGTAAACAGCTGAAGCGGTGAAGGTGAATATTCCATACCGCTCCTCCCATAGATCATAGCTGGGCAGGGGGAGCTTCAATTCGGGATCGCGGTAGTGAATCATGAACTTGGCAGCCTTGCGGATTAAGGATTGATAGAGTGATTGAGGGAGCTCAATGTCTCGGTGATGTTCGTAATATCTCCACAGTGCCCACAGCACAAGTCCGGTCTCGTCCTCTTGGATCGGCAGTTGCGATTTGCCGTCGCGCAGATAGGGATGCCAGCTGGAACCGACGGTGCCGTCAGGATTATACTTGTGCAGCAAGTATCCTTCCGCAGTCAGCGCATCCGCACAGAAGCGGAAGAAGGGGGCTGTCATCCCATGGTATCCCGCAGCGGACATCGCTTCCGCGACAAGTGCGCCATCCCGAGGCCACATGTAGCTGTAATGATCCCGATTGAATTGCATAATGTCCGTATCATTCGCTGCAATGATTGCCCCGTTCACGTCTGTCTGCGTGCGAATGATAAGCAGGCTGAGCTTAAATAGGCGTATCAGCTCGGGCTCCAGATCGGCGAAATCAAGCTGGTGCTGATTCGACCAACGCTTCCAGTAGGTGCTGACACGCTGGATCAGTTGTGCAGGGCCGCTGTCTCTTACATATCGATCAAGTTGTTTCACCTCATCAAGCCGATTACCAACACTGAGCCAATAATAGCTCTCCCGGCTGTCTGAGCCGGGGACGATCGTGCGCAAGCAGATCGTGCTGTCAACAGAGCCTTGGGCGATAGGATTTCCCATAAGATGCCCATCCTCTGCGTCCTTCCACGTTCCCTCTGCCTGATGAAATCGCTTGATGCCTGTCGTGTATTGGTGTATGCCTGCTATTTCACCATGATGCTGGGTGATGCAGCCATTGAACATGAAGTAGCGATCTTTTTTGTAATGAAATAACGTGCCATTGTCAGGGTAATATCCTGCTGTATCGCCAACTTCCGTTTCATTGATGGACAGATCCTGATGGAAAAATAAGCGTACTTCACGTGGGTTTGGATTACCATTCGAGATGACAATCCGCTTCAAGTAGATCGAATCCCGCTGGTGAACGGCATCATTCATATGAAGCACAATACCAAGCCCTTCGTGTGTGGCGGTTACATCGGTAACAAGCGAATCTTCTTGATAAGCCAGGCGAATGTTCCACTCTGGATCGCCTAGCCAGCTGAATTGACCTTCCACCCATACCCCGAGACGGCTGGGATAGCCGGCTGTATGATTCAGTTGACCAACATACGGATAATAGACATCCCTTACATAGGCGTGCTCGTCAAGGTTCACGAGAAATTTGCCATTTCCAACGACTAGATGGCGCGGCACGTCATCACTTCCTTAACGGGGACTGCGTCTGGATTAACCGTCCTGCATATTCATGAGCTAGAATTCGCGCCTTGGTCATACTGTCTGCTTGTGAAATAACGCGGAACAAAGGCTCTTCTTGATCCGGCTGAATAAGAATGGAGCCCTCAGGCGTCTCAATCTTAATTCCATCCAGAAATTCCGCGCGATAGGAGGACTGGCGAACCCACTCGGTCATCTCGCGCATGACACTGCCTTTGTCAGAACGGGGGCAGGTCACTTCTTCAATGGCGGTATGCAGGGTTGGAATATCCGCAACAAGTTCGTGCAGCGGCTGTCCGGTGTCTGCCATGAGCTGCAATATCAGACTAATCGCATATAAGCGATGTGCCGCAGGCAACAAGGCGATGCCGCTCGTGGCTTCCATCTGGGAGCGAAGCGGCTCCTGCGTCCGTACGATCCTTACCCCGCTGCGACTGACAATTTGCTCTGCTGTAACAGGAGCGCTGATCGGCACTCCAATGCTCGCGTTGACGCCCGTTTGGACAAGCGCCTGCAGCAGCAGCGGAAGAAGATGATTATGATGCATGCTTGTGCCGTCACTCATATAGATGCGGAACCCTTCATCTTCGGTCAGCATGATGCCCATGTCAGCCTGAACATTTCGAATATGCTCAATAACGGCAGCTGGGGACGGCACATCAGATTGGGTATGCAGCAGGATGCCTCCGGTCAGGGAAGACCATTGTTGAACGAGTGCTGCTTCTGCACCTGAGCTCTGAACGATGAGCTTGAAGCTTGCAGATTGAATTAGATTGAAGTCAATGGCCTTGGATAGTGTTGTAAAATAGGAGGTTATCGCGTGTTCTTCGCTTCTTCTGCGCCCCATATATTCGATTGGTGTTCGCGCAAAGTCTTCTTGGAAGTAGGCATTTTCGATCTTACGCTCCAAACTTTTCGCGAATGGCATTCCTCTTGCATCCATCCAGCTCATCACCATTTGTTCGAACTTGGCATCCTCGCTAGCGGACAGTACCTTGAAATGAATGCCGCCATCGGCCTTCAGTGTGGTAACAGCATGCCGCAAGCATTCCAGCGGAGCGTCTCCGATATCAATGATATGAATGCCCTGTGATTGAAGTCCTGCTGCACAGGCATTCTTCATTATGGTGTCAAAAGGATGCGAAGATGCAGCCAGAACAATAGATGATTCCCGATTGAGGATCGATCCATAAGCACAGGCCAGCTTGCCGATAAATTCTGGGGTCAGCTCGCTATTCGGACTTCCGCCTATTTTGCTGCCCTTGAACAGCGAGGCAGCTGCATTGCCCCAGATGAGCGTAGCATTCACGATGCTATGTGCTTCAACCTCTTTGTTCGGCCACAGTTTAACTTGAGAACGGATATGGGATTTATCGCCGATCGTACAGCCGCTTCCAATAACGGCGCCTTCTTGAATGTGTACATCACTGCCGATGTTCGTGCGGTGGAGCAGGATCGCATCTTCAATGTCGCAGTGTTTGGCAACGCGGTTTCCGTTCCACAAGATGGAGCGTGTAAGTGAGCTGTGCGGGAACACAATATTGCCGGAGCCGAGAATGGTATATGGTCCGATCGAGCAGGAAGGGTGGAGAATCGAATCTGATCCGATATAGGCAGGTCCGCTCAGTCTAATACGGGAAGGAAGCCTCACGCCTGACTCTACGAATAGACCTGGCATCGGTTCTGCTGCTTGAATGTGCACATCTACGCGGCGATCGAGCATATCGAATTGAGTCTGCCGATATTGCTGTAAATTTCCAATATCTGACCAGTATCCGGAAGCAGTATATCCGTATAGTCGCTGCTGTTCTTGAAGCAGTCTTGGGAAGAGATGCAGACTGAAGTCATAGCTTTCCCGCTCCGGAATCCAATCTAATATTTCTGGCTCCAATATATAGATGCCAGTATTGACGGTATCGCTGAATATTTCTCCGTAACTTGGCTTCTCAAGGAAGCGGGCGACCCGGCCCTCTTCATCGGTCATGACCACCCCATATTCGAGAGGCAAGCTTACTTGCGTCAGTACCATCGTAGCGATTGCCTGCTTCTCCTTATGATAGTGGATGGCCTGGCGCAGATTGAAGTCGGTCAAGGCATCGCCGCTGATGACGATGAACGATTCGTTAAGGAAGGACTCAGCATTCTTAATGCTGCCTGCCGTACCGAGAGGAGCGTCCTCCTCGAAATAATGCAGCTGCACGCCATATTTGGAGCCGTCACCGAAATGGTTGCGAATCACATCGGGCAAATATTGTACGGTAACGGCGATTTGATGAATGTCGTACCTCTTCAACAATTCAATAATGTATTCCATGCACGGACGATTCAATAGGGGAACCATTGGCTTGGGTGTGCCTAGTGTCAACGGGCGAAGCCGTGTACCTTTGCCGCCTGCCATAATCACTGCCTTCATCGAGCGATCACTCCTTCATATACTTGTCTCGTTGACACAGCTATCGTATTCCAGTCGTAGTGTGCTCGAACCTTCTGTTGTGCTTTTGCAGCCATTTGAGCAGCTCGCTCAGGATGGAGGAGGAGATCCGTTACATGCCATGCTAATGATTCAATATGACCTGGGAGTGCTTTGTATCCATCTAAAGCATGATCAATGATTTCAGCGAGTCCACCCGTGTCTGATACGACAACAGGTGTTCCGAACCGCATTGCTTCAAGCGCAACGATTCCGAAGGGTTCATATAGACTGGGGAATACACATACCGATGAGGCTGCAATCCACGCATCCCGTGCCTCATCCTGTACAAATCCAGCGAAGAGGATATGTTCTTGCAGTCCTAACTGTGCGGCCTGAGCCTCTAATTGCTGTCTCATGGGTCCAGTACCGGCGATAATCAGCTTCGCTTGTGGAACAGACTGTATAATAAGTGGCATTGCCTCAATGAGAATATGGATGCCCTTCTCATAGACAAGGCGGCCAACATAGAAGAGAAGTTGGGAATCTACTAGATCAGTGCGATGTTCTAGGTTGTTGATCGAACCAGCTGGTATAGCTATGTCAATCGCGTCAACCCCATTTGGTATCATGGTAACGCGCTGCCGTGTAAGATCGAACAGAGATGCGACCTCCTGAATCATGGCATGGCTGCACACAATGGTATGGTCGGCCTCTGCTGTCAAGCTTGCTTCCATGTCATGGATTCGCAGCTGAAGCTCGCCGTGCAGCCGGCCATGATTGCGTCCATGCTCGGTGGCATGAATGGTAGCAACCAGCGGCCAATGGTAAGTCTGCTTCAAGTCTGCTGCGGCAGGGTAGACGAGCCAATCATGGGCGTGCATGAGGTCGAAGGTCAGACCGGCATCTACGAGATCATCAACGAGTGATGAAATGGCAGCGTTCATATGGAACACCCAATCCATGAACTCTAGTGGTGAAGCTGTCTGTATAAGTGGGACACGATAGACGTGAACCCCATCCATTAGCTCATAGTCAGGTGCGCCTGGCACTTCGCGAGTGACTACATGAATTTCGCATTGCTTCTTGCTTAAATGGCGGGAGAGATCATATACGGCTCGTGACAGCCCGCCTACAACGAGCGGCGGGAACTCCCAAGCTATCATTAAGATGCGTTTGTTGGAACGATATTGTGGATGATGTGCCAAAATAGGTTGGGGACAGTTGAATGGTATAGTTCGTTTGGTAGGGGGATAGGCTGCATTGAAATGGTACATTCGCTCGATTGAATGCCTAGCTCTGCTGGATAAAAGCCGATAATCAACTGTAGGGAAGCAAGGGTATTCTCCCTCCATCCGCTCGACAAGTACTTGGTCGTATACGCCCCGCTCAATCATGTCCAGCAAGTTGTGGCATCGCTCCAGATGCTGAGTCGTTCGCATCCCAGCATACTCGGTCACCGTCCCCGCATCTACGATGAAAGCCCAATCGCTGCTCGCTGCGAGCATCCATTCGGTGATAGCTTGATTGATAATGCGCTCTTGCATGTCATGGAAGCTTGAAGCTGCCTCCTTATCGATATGGGATACAGTGTGCAGGATTCGATCTTCCGTCTCATGAAGACGTGGATACATCCAGTCATTTCCCTGCTGCAGCCAGACATCCGCATATCCGCCGCGTCCCCAACTACAGAACGATAATTGAGCCTTTTCCTGATTGGGGTATCGCGATAGGTAATCACTTGGTGTTACGAACTCAATGCGTTGTGTATGATGGCGGGTTCGTTCCGACTGCTCTCGGAATAATGCTTCTATCCATAGCGGGCCTTCGAACCACCAATGCCCGAATAGTTCCGCATCATAGGGGCTGATGGCGATCGGAAGGCGATCCCCATCTACTTGAGCCGCTTCAAGTTGAAGTTCTCTGTTGTTCAAGAAGTGACGTGCGTGTTCCCTAGCTTTGTGCAGGGCCCATTCTGGTCGGTATGGTTCTTTAGGAACGTCATGTACTCCGGTAATACGATAATATTTGAGTCCTGTATTGATTCGTGCTTCATTATCCAGCAGGTGAGGACGAATATAATCCCATTCATCTGCACTGTTCCAGCCAAGATCGTAGCCGATGTCGCGATAGTATTCTCGATAATCATGGTCACCCGGATACCCTTCGTGCGTGCTCCATACTTGTCTTGAAGAATCTGGATCGCGTGCGAAGGCGAATACCCCTCCTCCTGTGTCAATAGGAGCATAATGCATAGCTGTTGGCTGCGGCATTGCATTGACGAATCCATGGTGATCAACAATAAAATATTGAATCCCGCATTCCTGAAGAAGCGGGCTAAGTTCTGGTGCGTAGGCGCACTCTGGCAGCCAGATTCCGTTAGGCCGTCTGCCGAGCAGCCGCTCGTGTTCCCGCATCCCTACCTCAATTTGCAGGTAAGCTAGGGATGGCTGCTTAATTAGAGGGAGGAAGGCATGAGTTGCAGCACATGTCATGCATTCCAAGTTCCCTTTTTGGACATAATGCCGATATCCATTAATGACATTGCCTTCGAGCCGAGCGTAGATGGACTTCAACTGATGCCACCGCTCCACATACATTGCAGCGACGTCCTGCAGGTCATTGTGGCCTGCCAATCTCTTTACTTCGGATTCAGCCAAGTCAATCGAACGCTGCAAGTGGGATTCAAACCGCACTTTCATCTCCGCATCGTCCATCATGGACAGCAAAGTCGGGGTTAACGTCATCGTAAGGCGAAACGGGATGTTGTCTCGCTCAAGCTGGCCAAAGGTATGAAGCAGTGGGAGGTACGTCTCCAACATGGCTTCGAAAAACCAGCGTTCTTCCAATGTGCGCTGTACATGCGGGTGGCGCACATAAGGCAAATGTGCATGCAGAACGAGGGATACTAATCCTTGCGTGTGCATGCTGGGATGAGAGCATACTGGGACAAATGCGTTCATTCACAAACTCCTTCTCGATTTTCATATAACGTATAAGATGAGAATGATGGAAATGGCGATCCGGCTTCTGTTTGCTCCAATTGTATGGCTTGTAAGGCACCCATCTGCTCAGGGAATTCGCCATATGATTGCAAGTAGGGGGTATGAACGAATGTTGAACGTGCAAGTGGTACAAAGGATTGCGATGCCGGAATGATCCCATAATCAGCTATGTATGAACGATTCGGCTTAACAGGATGCAGATATACGGAGCTCTCATGCGATTCCACGGGATGCAGTAATACTTGGTTAGATGCGCCTAGCTTGCAGTGAGGAAAATCGGCACGCGGTACTTCATACAGCTGTATCACTTTGGTCATTTCGTTCCAGCCCATTCGATAGTGTCGCTCTACGGCTGCTTGTGTGCGTGCTGTGATGAACCAATAGGCGAATAAGGTAAAGGGGTCTCTAAGTAACAATTGCAAGGCAGAATGTTGACGATAGGATGATGGCGTCCGTGCATCGGCAGCAGGAATAAGCGCTCCTCCTTTCCTGGAAATCACTTCATGCTTCAACCTATACTATCCATGCAATCGGTGTTTCATGTCTGTTCCTTTTATGAATATTTGAAAAAAGGATTGGAACCTTTGAAAATGAAAATGCTTTTACATTTGATTTCAAACTTGGAAATATTGACGCTCACACATGTTCATGACGCTTCTTCAAGCTTCCATTTAACAGACCTTCCGAAAGTTTCATGACATCATCGTATTGATTGTCAGAATGCATTAACTGCTCGAACCAGCTTGACGATATGGATGAAAATGCGTCTTGCTTCCCATCTGCATAGTGCACAACCAATTTGAGGTTTGATTCGTCATAATGTACGTATTGAATTTGCTTCGAGGCGATGAACAGTACATTTGATTTCATAAGTATGCCTCCCGCTTCTTTGTATTATTTACATCTATATGCCCATGGGCACACAGTTATACGCGGGGAGCTTAAGGTAGGACGTTTGAAGGAAGTTTTATCAGAATTAAAGGAATTATTAGAGGGGCTATCGAATACACTACAATAATCTTAGCTTACCGCAGAGCGAGGAGGGAGAACATGAGCTTTTGTTGTGGAGCAAGCATGATCGGGACAACGGGTACCCTGCAGCATTATCGAACACGCATTCATAATGTTCCCCTGCTGCTGTGTCCGGTCTGTCATCGCATTGAAGTCCATTACTTAGTTGAAAGCGAATACGAAATACTGGCGGAATATTCATCAGATGACGGTGCGGAAGAAATTGACTTCCGTGACTATGTACACACAGATGATGAAGGTATGTTCGAGAACTGCATTAATCAAGAGCATGATGATCCGCTAGAGCTAGTGAAGACACAAATCGATAATGCGCTTGATTTGCTTGCATTGGCCAAGCAGTGGAAAGATACACAATGGGAAGCGGAGCTGAAGCGTCGGTTGGCCTTAATGAGTCGTCGCAGAGCGAAGCTGCTGAAGCAAAAATAGAAGCTGTCTGTCATATAGGATAGAGGAAGAGGCGGCAGCCGATCGTCAAACAGCGTGCTCAGAGGCGCGTTCATCGTAGGGCGATAGGCGCATGGCGCCTCTTTGTCGTGCAATGAGATGGGCATTTTAGCTTACTTTTAAGGGAAATGAGCTTATTTGTCCATTTTCGACATTATCTAGTGTTGACGATTTTGCCAAAAGTTTACTATGATGAAGCTGTTGGGACGAACCTGGATACGGTTACCGTACAAATGAGGTGAGCCACATTGACCACGGACTGCAAGCTGCAAGTGCGAAGTGAGAATGAGTGGATTCAAAGATATTGTAGAGGGCTGTGGAATTATATCATGAACGGGGACGAGAAGGATTTGCATGTAGCGAGGGAATTAGCCATGGAGCTACATTCACTGGAGCTGCAGCAGGATCTTCTTAGCTTGCACGAGGATGCAATGTTTACTGTTCTGGCCCATGTTGACTGGAATGATGGGGTTAAGGCATTTCATCGTTCGTTCCTATATTTCTTAGAGTGGATGATAGCTATAAAGACAGAAGAGAGAGGCAAGGAGGGGATTGCAGTGGCGCTGAACCCGATACGTGAGCCTTGGATTCAGTCCGCACAAGCTTTATTTTCCACCAAGAGCGTTCGTGACAAATACGAGAACGTGCTTCAGCATATGGATAGCGGAATCGTATTATTTGACTGTAGCGGCGTACTGTCTTTCATTAATGTGGAGACGGCCAAACTGCTGGATGTACCACGCAAAGCACTTGTAGGTTGTTCCTTGCGTGAAATGCTTTTTCATCCTTTACTCAAAAGGGACAAGCGTAAAATGCTCCTCCGTCTATATAAAGACACTATCCTCCAAAGAAAGCGCTATCACGAATTCTCCGATCGTCTGGATCGACATTATCTTGTCACCGTCACCTACGGGGATCAGATGGATGGCGATTATTTATTTAGCATTAAAGATGTATCTGACTTCAAGCGCATCGAACAAACGGCATATCAAAATGACAAGCTAGCTATTCTTGGTAAAATCGCCGCAGCTATTGCGCATGAAATACGCAACCCATTAACCTCGATTCGCGGCTTCATTCAATTGCTCAGGCCGCATCTGATGCAGCTTGGCAAGGAAGAGTATGCGAAGATTATTCTCGCAGAAATTGATCGTGCCAATGATATCATCTTTGAATTTCTGAATTCCTCCAAGCCATCAGCTCCTATGACCTCAGAAGTTCCTGTCTCATCCCTTCTACGAGAGGTTGTTCTCCTAACCGAAAGCGATGCTGTTATGAAAGGCTGCGAGATTGAATTGGTCGACAACTCCGCTTCGGGCTCATTATTTGTATCCATTGATGTGAAGCAGATTAAGCAGGTTATATTGAATATGATACGCAATGCGATTGACGCGATTGATGATGTGGCCGCTGTACGGAAAGGGCATATCCGCATCGTGACAGAGCAGGACGGTCGGTTCGCGAAGATACATATTCGGGACAACGGAAGAGGGATGTCCCTGAAGACGATGGAGCGCTTATTCGATCCATTCTTCACAACGAAGGCCGATGGTACTGGACTCGGGTTGTCTGTCAGTTATCGAATTATTAAAAATCACGGCGGGTTAATTGAGGTAGACAGCCAAGAGGGAGAATGGACGCTGTTTACGATTCGATTGCCGCTCGCATAAATACTTGTAAGGGCAAGAAGCCTCACCAACGCAGCCGATGTCTGCCGTTATGAAGCCACAACGATCAGGGTTGTGGTACAATAAGGGAGACATTGGCATTCATCATTTTTTAATACAAAGGAATGATCACATTATGAAACTAGCAAATGCAACATGGATGAATGATGTACAAATTCAAGCTCAAGCACTTGCATCTGCTCAGATTGAGGCAGACGCTGTTGTAGTAATTGGTACAAAAGCTGAATTCGAGAATGCATCTGGATTCCCAGGGGCCGAAGCCTGTGCGGCAGCGGTTCGTAGCGGATTGTTCGAGGCAGATTGCTGCAAGGCTTATGTAGTAGCTACAGGAGAAGAGAAGACTCCTGTTCTGATTGCAGTAGGACGCAAGGAAGAAGCGTTGACAGAGAAGCAAGTACGTCTTAGTCTTGCTGAGGCTGCTCGTGTAGCGGTTAAGCATCGCCTGAGCCGTGTAGCGGTTATCGTACCGGAACAGCTTGTACAGGCTGATGCGGCAGCAGCGCAATCGTTCGCACATATGATGGTGGAAGGCTTCCTCTTGGGGGCTTATCAGCGCGTTACCTATAAGAAAGATGCGAAGCCAGCTCATACCTTTGCATCCCTGAATCTGTACGCAGCGGAACTGGCGACAGAAGCATGGAACGAAGGCATTAAGACGGGTCAAGCTTATGCGCTCGGTACAACGTATGCGCGTGACCTGACGAACTTGCCAGGGAACGTGCTAGTTCCCAGCACACTCGCAGAACAAGCGTTGGAACTGGCTGAACAGTTCGGCTTCGAAGCACATGTGCTCGATGAGAAGCAGATCGAAGAGAAGGGCATGGGGGGTCTGCTCGGCGTTGGCAAGGGCAGCGTGAATCCTCCACGCATGATTGTTCTGAAATACCAAGGCACGGACGAGTGGACAGATGTTTATGGCATCGTCGGCAAGGGGATTACGTTCGATACAGGCGGTATTTCCTTGAAGCCTTCTGCGAAAATGGATGAAATGATCTGTGATATGGGCGGCGCAGCTGCAATGCTCGGCACGATGTCCGTAATTGGACGTCTTCGTCCACAGAAGAACGTGATCTGCGTGATTGCTTCGGCGGAAAATATGCCTGCTGGCAATGCGTTGAAGCCAGGTGATGTGATTACATCCTACAGCGGACGTACCATTGAAGTGCTCAACACAGATGCGGAAGGACGCCTTGTACTGGCTGACGGCATGACGTATGCGAAGGAGCTTGGCGCAAGCAAGCTGATCGATGCAGCAACGTTGACTGGTGCTGTCGGGGTCGCGCTCGGTTCGATTACAACAGGTGTTGTAACGAATGATGATGCCTTCTACGATACGCTCAAAGCGGCTGCATCCCGTACGAATGAACTCGTATGGCAGCTTCCTTCCAATCAAGAGTATTGGGATATGCTGAAAAGCGACGTTGCAGATCTGCGCAATGCTATACCAGGTGGAGCAGGAACGATTACAGCTGGCTTGTTCGTCGGAACATTCGCTGACGAATTGCCTTGGATTCATTTGGATATTGCAGGAACTGCATTCCTAGCATCCAGCCGTGGCGTTGATCCGAAGGGCGGAACTGGAGTTATGGTTCGGACAATTGCTGAGACAATTCTGTCGTAATTTACAATTATTGTAAAGGTGTACCGCTTGCGCGGTACACCTTTTTATTCGTTCGGGGCCTACGTTGGTTCGTGCAAAGGAATGGATTAACCAGTTGATGCATGGGAACGCTTCTTCGGAAGACGGCTTCGCAAATCGGCTGTTGATTTGGCTGTCTTAGTCTCCGCCTCTTGCGATGCACGGCGGCTCAACAGATTGTTCACGATTAGAGCGCTGACGATAAGCAGTGTGCCGAACCACTCTGCTGACGATACCTCATAACCCTGTATGACGGAGATAATGAACGTCGTTGCAGGCACGAAGTTAATGAACAGCATGCCATTAATCGGCTTCAACAATTGAACCCCCTGAATCCAGCTCAGCAAGGCGAGCAGACCAGCTACGAGAATCATGAAGCTCATCTCCGGCGCAATCGATACAACCGTGCTCACAGATGGAGCATCGACGATGCCTAGAGCAGTCATGACGAGAACGATAGCCAGTGTTGTAAATCCGCCGTACAGCGAGCTCAAGGTAGAGAAACGAAGTGCAGACCATCCAGCGAACTGTCCGCTGCTAACGGTGTAAATGACCCACCCCGTAATCCCTGCAAATACAGACAAGAGTGGAAGCAGCTTCAGTCCTCCATTTGCAAGGGAGTGAAGATCGCCTTTCGTCACGACGAAGATAACTCCAATAAATGCGGTGATCACACAAGCAAGTGTTGACATCTTTGGCATTTTGCGCGTTACGAGCCATACGAACAGTACAGCCAGCATCGGCATGAACGATTCCATGATAGAGGCAAGCAGAACTCCTGATTTGCCGAGCTGCTGTTGTCCCCAGAATACGCCGAAGTTATAAATAGTGAACCCGAACAGACCAAGCAGCCATATTTTGAAGGTTTGTCCCTTTGTATTGAATGCTGCCTTGCCTTCCTTGAACAATAACAGTGCAGCTAGTAATAGGCCGACGATACTGTATCGAATTCCGGAGAACCAGAACGGATCGATATGATGCAGCGCACTCTCGGCAATCGGGAACATTGCCCCCCATGCTACTGCTGCAAAGAGGCAAAACATAGCTCCCTGCCAAAAATGTTTCTTACTCATGATGCCACTCACTCCCACTCCACACGATGCCAAGCGTTATCTGTATCTGTAATAGAGATTGCTTAACAATTCCGTTTATAGTAACGTTCGATAACAACTGAAATTCATATTATGACTTTTCTGATATCTTGTAAAATAATTGAAAGTGATTTAAGATATCACTAATAATGATATCTAACATAGAGTGTGAAGGAGTTATTAGGATGGACTTGAGTGACATTCATATTTTCATGTCCGTCGTAGAGCATGGAAGTGTCAGCCGTGCGGCTGAAGAGATGGGGTATGTGCAGTCGAACGTAACGGCTCGCATCCGTGCATTGGAGCAGGAGGTTGGGCATCCGCTGTTTCATCGCCATCGCAGGGGCATGACCTTGAATGCGGAAGGCCGCAAGCTGCTCTATTATGCAGAGCGGATGTCAATGCTCATGAGTGAAATGAGGAAGGCGTTCCAAGACAGTGAGGATCCTGTTGGCAACCTGCTGATCGGTTCAGTAGAGACGGTCGTGGGATTGCCTGATATATTAAGTCTGTTCTATCAGAAATATTCGAAGGTCGACCTGTCGCTAATGGCGGGGGTAACGGACAAGCTGACGGAAGAAGTGCTGGAATACAAGCTGGATGGGGCATTCGTATCCGGTCCGGTAACGGTATCGAACGTAGAACAGTACCCAGTGTTCGATGAGGAATTGGTGCTCGTATGCGGCAAATGTGCCGTAGACGGGAAGCAGCCGTTATTCCATGTGCGGGAATTGCTGCACCGCCCGCTACTTGTCTTCCGCAAAGGCTGCGGATATCGAGCGAAACTGGAGCAGTGGATGCAGCTTGAGGGGATTTCGCCAACAAAGGTGATGGAATTCGGGACACTAGAGACGATTATCGGAACGGTTGTAGCTGGGCTCGGCATAACGGTTGTCCCTCGGGCCGCAGTAAGACGTCTAGAGAAAGAAGGCGAACTGCAAGTATTCGCCATACCGAAACCGTTCAATATGGTATCCGTTGTCTATATTCGCCGCAGTGATACGTATATGGGGGAAGCGGAGCGCCGCTTTATGGAAACAATGGAGGAAGTGCGCGAGAAGCGCCGGGTGTAGGAGCATTTGCCTGTATAAGAGTAGCTGGAAACTTGAAATTAGTAGTTTATTTCAATTGATTAGTGGCGGCAATCAGGTATAATATGTAATAAGAGCGATACAATAAATAAGGAACGGACTGCCATCCGTTCCCAGTACAAACATCTTGAGTGGATTTTCCCCTCCATAAATTTCATACGCTATAGAGAAGTAACCCACGGCGGCTAACCATGAGTGGTTACTTCTTTTTTCTATCCATGTACGTCAGTAGCGCGACGAGAAACGTAGCGAACATGATAACATCGGAGAAGGAGAAGTTCATAGACTCACCTCCTTTCCGGAGGGAGCCAACCACTCAAGGTGTGTTGTACATATCTATTATACAAGCTAGAGGAATAAATTGTAATCTATGATTGCGATGAAAATAAGAAAAGGGATGGTGCTATGGCACAATCCCTTTTCTTGATATACAAGGACATTTTGAAGCTGCTGCTCCAATCGGCACTCTGAATCAGCCTCGCAGATTTTTATCCGTACTGCTGCTTGTATGCAGTCGTCCTGCAATAAAGAATGGAAGATACAAGACAATGAACATTCCCAGTGCAACACCCTCGAGTGATAGAAGATACCACGGGTAAGGCCCCAGCACATCCAATAAGGAAGCAGTCTCCGGCTTGTGAGCCAAGAACATGTAGTTGCCGCCTGTTATATAGTTGACACCCCCAACTACAACGAGCAGAACGTTAAGGAACAGCATCGCATAACCGATTGATTTCCACGTAGGCCTCACATTTTCTATCCAGACCATATACAGCACCGCGAGGATGATTGCGATATGGGCAATGAAGAACTGGACGAATCGGAAATGGGGGAACGGATAGTCTAGAGCTGGCGTTAGCAGTGCCTGGAGCGCTCCCCCGATACCAGTAAAATAAACAATATGGAATATCTTCTTGCTTCGGAACAGGAGCATGAGCACACACATGTATAAGGAGATGCTGCATAGCTCGAACGGGAGTGTATCCGCCGCACGGAATATCCCTGTTGCCACATACCATATATTCAAGGTTACTTCAGATAGGACGAGCAAACTTATTAGGACGCATCTGCCGTATCGGTTATGTTTCTCCTGTCGATACCAATGACGCCATCGATATAAGAGGAGCACTGTCACGATAAATAGAAACAGTGCCCCCATATGTGCAGATGAGAATGCCTTGAACGTGTCTGTTACCTGTGGAGAGAACCAAGACATGGAGATGCCATCCTCCTTTTCACATGGAATTCTTGCTAGATTTCTTTATGCTGATAAAGCATGAGTTGTGGTAGAGCCAGTTGTAAGTTGTGAGCAGTGAGAAGTGAGTAGAGCAATCCACTAGGAACTGATCAGTTCCTCCTTCGGTACTTCCCCCTTTGGTACTTCCTCCGTAGAGGACTGCTCGCCTTGCCAGAGCAGCTGCATTTCTGCACATGTTGCGAGCAGCTCATGCAGTGTCCCTTCTGCCTCGATTCGGCCATCCTTCATTACGATAATATGATCAGCCCTGCTTAAGGCAGCGCGGCGGTGCGACACGGCAATGCAGGTGACATCACGCTCGGTGAATAATCGCTCCCAGAGCAGCTGCTCGGTCTCCACATCAAGGGCGCTGGACAGATCGTCGAACAAATACAGATCAGATTGTGTCATCATCATCCTTGCAGTTGCCCCCCGTTGAATTTGTCCGCCGGAGAGCATTACCCCGCGAGGCCCTACATACGTATCAAGACCATTTTCAAGCTGTTCCATATCCCGCTCCATGCTAGACGAATGGCGTGCTCCAATGCATCTTTCTCTCGATCATGACTGCCCATAATGATATTTTCCCGAAGCGGGTCGCTGAATAAGCGAGGCACCTGCGGCGTATAGGCCGCTTTGGGCGGGGTGAGAAATGATGCAGGATCAATCTCCTTCCCGTTCCAGCGTATCGTTCCTTCTGATTTTTTCAGCAGACCAAGCAATGTACGCATCAGCGTGGATTTCCCCGAACCGATCCTACCGGTAATGACGAGGAACTCGCCTCGATTCACGCGAAATTGAATATCGTGAATGCCATGTTCAGAATCCGGATAGGTGAATGATACCTGATCAACCTCCAAGGATTGCAGCCGTTCTGAATCATTAAGGGTGCGAACGGGTGGTGCCGGAGGATCTTCATCCAGATAAATCTGGCTGTGCTCCACGACACGATCCTCTTCTCCCGGCTGGAACAAGATGCGCATTCGATCGAGAGATACTTGCAGGCGCTTATGTTGAAAAACCATATAGCCGAACAAGGATATGCTAAAGGCAAAGTTCGTCAGGTAGGAGGTAAATAGGGCGAAGTCTCCTACAGAGAACCGTCCTGCCTGCATTTCTGTTGCGCACATCAACAGAATTCCGCCTGTGCTGATAGTAAGTACATGCTGATTCAACGACTTCATCCATTGCGTGAATAGCGTATCCTTAAGGGCAGCTTGACGACGATCCTCGTTCAACTTGACGAAGCGCTGGTGCACATGACGTTCAGCCTGCCCAAGCTTCAGTGCTTGCACTGCCCCGAATATCTCCGCGATGAAGCCCGTAATCTTCGATGTTGCTTCTCGATTCTGCTGACTATAGCGCCGTGCACGATTGCCCGACAGGTTGTTCAGCACGGTAACAGCAAGCAGCGGCAGGATTGCAACTACGGTAATTTGCCAATTGATGTTGGCCATAATGATGATGGATACGATGGTGAAGGCCAATCGTCCCCAGAAGTCGACCCATGATTCCACGTAATCCACGACTTCATTCACATCGTCGCGGAAGCGGCTGGCAGCATCTCCGGGGGAAGCCGGAAGATGGCGTCCCGGCCAGCGCATAATGCCTGCCAGCATGTTGGTACGCAGTACAGCTTGAATATGATAGATATAAGTGACCCACTGGTAGAATGCTGCAAAAAACACGCCAACCCGCAGTATGCGTACAAGTGCGATAACAATTAACGGAACCGCAAGCCACATATAGTCATGAGATTGGGTAGTAGCGCGATCAAAAAACCACTGCATGCCGAGACCGATGAGCAGGGGGATTGCGTGAAACATGCCCCACATGATTCCGTTTACAAGAAAGAGCATCGGTCGGAACTGGAACAATCGGGTGATAAAGCGCGTTACGGTCATGCCAATTCCTCCTCCATTCCTGTTCGAAGCAGTCTCGCATAATGCGAGGATGGGGTGTTTGCAAGCTCTTCGCGCAAGCCTAGCTCGACAATTCGTCCATGCTGTAACACCATGATCGTATCGACCTGTTCGAGCGTTGCCAAGCGATGGGCGATGACAATGCCCGTACACTGTTCCATCAGCTGATCGACTGCAACTTGCAGCATTGCTTCTGTTGCGGCATCCAGCCGTGATGAAGGCTCATCAAGCACAATAATGCTTGGATTGGTCAGAAATACACGTGTCAAGGCGAACAGTTGAGCTTCACCTGCAGACAACGAAGTTCCACCCGAGGACAAATGGGTATCGAGTCCATTAGACAGTCCATCGATCCATTGCCGCAGACCGAGCCTTGCTGTTGTCTCCAGGATGCTCTCGTCCGATACATTCGGATCGAATAAGGTTAGATTGTCGCGCAGCGTTCCGTCAAAGAGCTGCACGTCTTGTGTCACCATTCCTACGCGGCGGTACAGCGTCTCCAGCTTCAAGCTGCGAATATCCTCGCCGCCAATTTGGATCGTTCCGCTGTTGATGTTGTATAGACGAAGCAGCAGACGGCTGATGCTGGACTTGCCGCTTCCCGTACGGCCAATGATGCCCAGTCGCTGGCCTGGCTGAACGTCGAAAGTGATATCGTGAAGCACGACTTTATCTTCGTTATAACCGAAGGTAACCTGTTTGAACTCCAGACCGAGTGCCCCATCCGGAAGTTGCGTCTTCGTTCCATCTTCAATCTCACTGCGAAGCGAGAGAAGTTCGCGAGCGCGAAGCATGCCGGATTTGGCTTTTTGGAATTCCTGAATTTGATCCCCCAGCTGCTCAATAGGCGTATTTAACATTTGCGTATATTGGAAAATGAGAAACAGCGTTCCGAGCGATATTTGACCGATTAAATAGTAATGGACGCCCAATAACAGTACAACCGTCACTGCGATCGAAAAGAGTACAACTGTGCTATTCCATGGAATAACCCGCAGCATCCAAGCTTTGCGGCCGGACAAGAACACCTTCCGCATCGCACCATGGAATCGATTCATGACATAGGGCACAGCCCCATTCGCTTGCACATCCTCGATACCCGCGATTCGTTCCTCAATCAAGCCGAATAAGGCGGCGCTTGCAGAACGTTCGTCCTTGGAGCTATTCACGCCCATGTTGCGAATAAATACCATAGAGCCGATGGAGAGAAGCGTAAATACAGTCATGACAGCTGCAATCGGCCAATTAACGGTGAACATGTAGCCAAGAATACCGATGAGCAGGATGAAGCTGCCGATGACTTGCGCAATGAACATGGCGAAGAAGTTGGACATGCCGGTTACATCGCCGTCTATTCGCTCGATCATCTCGCCAGGCGTTTTGCGGTTATGGAAATGCATATCCAATCCGAGGCAATGCCGCAAGAGATCTCCGCGCAATGTATTGGTTGCGCGCCATGAGATATCATTGCCAACATAGCTTATCGCAACCGTAATAAACTGGGTGAAAACAGCAATGAGCAGATAAATGCCTGCAAGTGTGAGAAGGGTGGATATTGCACCTTGAGCTGCGGCTGTATCGATGAATTGCTGCACAAGCTGAGGATTGATGAGCTGACATGCAGTGGATACGAGCAGCATAATCAGCAGCAGCAGCCGTCCCCTTACCGGATATAGATACCGAAGCAGCCAAGTCATTGATATGGATGTATTCTGGGACATAAGATGACCTCCAATCTGTGAACGACATGAGGCTTCTACGTCATGCGAAGGAAGAAGCGTCGAATGAAATAATTTCTATCATACACTAAATAATGGCAGCTGCAAGATAAAAAATGAATTAAGAAGTTTATTCTCTAACTATTCCGTAGGGGCGTCCGGGATTCGCATCGAGTAGAAGGTTTCAAATATAGGAAGACTACAAAAGTGAACATGATTTTACCAGAAAAGGTAATGCGAAACCGCTTATGATGTAAGCGTTTTACCACTACAATGTGGAGGCAATCATTACTGTAACGAGAAGGTCAAAGGGGGGTGAACATACACACGTGAGTGCTATGCGTGTATCAGCGCATAGATCCTAAATTGTTCTCCTGAAAGGTGGTAATCGTAATGAGATACATCTTGCTGAGACCGTTGTCCATCTGGCTTGTTGCCGTTCTCCTTTTCTCCACGCTGCTGCAGGCCGTGCCTAATTATGCGCAGGCTGAGGCGGATCTGCCCCCAATCGAACAACTGCTTCTTCCATCGGGTGAGGCAGACCCTGTCACCGTCGTCTCGCAGGATGCAACGCAGTCGCTTGTAATTAGCGATATTAATTCCCCCGGGGATTCATTAGCGAACAAAACCGATTTCTTGGCCTTATATACGAGTGGAGCCGGTGTGACGAATACGGTGTACGGCAATGAAGTGTTCGTCAAAAAATATGATGTGGCCCTCGTGGTTAATCGTCACAGTGTTGTAGAAGCTGTCTATGGCCCTGATGCTGATCCTCCAGTGTCATGGGATGACGACATAAGTATTGCAATTCCAGAGGAGGGCTATATCGTGTTCTCTGGTGGAACCACTTGGGACTCTTCGATTCATCAAAAACCACTATTTCATCATTACGGCATCGGAGATCACATTCGATTAATGAGAGGCGGCAAGGAAGTGACGGCAGCTGATTTCCGCAATCAGCAGCCTGAGCCTGAACTGAAGCCTGAACTGCATCTCGTTACCCCTTCGGATTCAACGGTAACGTTACCCATGATTGAGGTCAAAGGCTATGTTGCGAATTATCGAGAGAACCAGAATATCCAGGTTGTCATCGGTGGGAAGCAGGCGAGTATTACCGCGAACGGCAGCTTTCTGCAGCAAGTGTATCTGACCTTAGGTGCTAACCTTATCACGGTGCGCTTGTTGCAAGGCGATACAGAGCTGGCAGTGTCCAACATCACCGCAACCTATGAACGCTCCGGGCAGGGCTCAGACTATATCGAGGTTGAGGCTGCTCCGATCGATGTCACAATCGAAATTCAAGGGCCTCGGCATAAAATTGATGCTGTAGACGAAGACATCGCCGCACACGGAAATGTAGTTGCCTTATTTACACGTGATTATGGCTCCTCGCTTGTCGTTCCTCAATACAATGTTGCTGTTCAAGTAGACGAACATAATCGTGTTCTTCGTGTCGTCAATCCTTCTATTAATGGCAAGCCTCCTGTCTGGACGGGGCCAACTACTCTGGAAATCCCAGATGGCGGTTATGTATTAATGGCACAGGACGACAGCTATGCGACGAACTTCATCAAACGGTATCTAGCGGTTCATTTCAAGGCGGGGGATCAGATTAAGCTTCGCAAAAACGGAGAGGTAGTCTCTGTTAAGGATGTGAGAAGCGGCAATGGAGCGATTGCAAGACTGATGCTGGATAATGAGCTGATGTATACCGTAACAGACAACCAGACGGTGGTTACTGGGCGGATTGTGAATATCGATCATCTGGAGTCGACGGCATTATTGATCCATGGGAAGCAGGAGACTTTCGCTGCGGATGGTACCTTCTCAGTTCCCGTTACACTGAGCAGGGGTACGAACTATGTAGATATTGTGGTTATGAAAAACGGAAAGGAACAGGATAAGCGAAATATGGTCGTGTTCAGCAGACCGGGATTTGCACCTGAGAAGGACATCATTCTATGGGTCGATCAGGCAGCGAATGCTCGGAAGTTCCAATCCAGCGAGCAAGTGCTGGCCTTCCTGAAGAAGGCAAAGGACTTAGGCGTGACGACAGTCGTCTTCGATGTGAAAGGGGTAGAGGGGTTCGTATCCTATAAGAAGAACGATCTGACCGGAAGACCGTACGTGAGCGAGATAAAAGCGCCGGAGAAGGCAGGCTCGAATCCGAATCTCGACCTGCTGCAGGAATTTATTTTGCATGGCCATGCGCTTGGCTTAAAGGTGCACGCATCTCTGAATGTATTCGCGGAAGGTTCGATCGCCCATAACGAATACGCAGTGCTCGATCAGCACTTGAATTGGGAGGAGCATATATACGTTCCAGAAAACAACGGGGAGATCAAACGTCTTCGGGAAAGCGCGAAAAAGGGGCTCGTTGCATTCGTCAATCCTTCCGACGATGAGGTGAGAGCGTATCAGTTAAGAACGTTCGAAGAGGTGATCAAAAACTACGATGTTGATGGAGTCGTCCATGATCGGGGGAGATATGATAACGAAACGGCTGATTTCAGTGACGTCACTCGGATCAAATTCGAACAGTTCCTGCAAGCAAGGGGCAAGCAGTTGCAGAATTGGCCAGCCGATATTTACCGCTATGAGCAGAACGTCCGGGTATACGGGCCGTTAATTCAAGATTGGTGGGAATTCCGTTCCGGGACGATCAAGAGCTTCTTCGCTGAAGTGAAGGCACTCGTTGATTCCTATGAAGTCTCGACGGGACGGACGATCCAAGTGTCCTCCTATGTAGGTTCTTGGTATGAGACGTATTATTTGAACGGGGTCAATTGGGGAAGCCGTAATTTCCGCTATGACTCACGCTTAGGGCTGCCTGATCAATCCGTCTATACGCCGGAATATTATGATACGGGCTACATTGAATACTTAGACTTCTTAATGATCGGCGCCTATCAGACGACCAGCAAGGAAGTGAAGAAATACATCACGCTTGGCAATATTGTGACAAATGGTGAGATTCCGCTGTATGCGGGGATATCCCTTGTCAATGTGCAGACTCCGTCTGTACAGCGAGAGGTATTTCAGGCAGGATTGGCTACCACGAATGGCCTGATGTTGTTCGATGCCTCCCAGATCAACTGGCCTATTGCTTCGGCGGCCCTCCGGGATGAGGAATATGTGAAGGATTATCAGCTTGGCATCAGCTTGCCAGGCAGCCCGGATTCATTCATGGAAGGGAACTATTATAATGTGAACCGAGTCGAGGGCAATGTGAATGTGCTGACCGACGCGTTCGGTTATTCAACGGGCACGAATCAATTCGGGGTCGAGGTTGTTGTAGATGCCGGCGGTAAAGTGACGAATGTAGTCAATCGTAAACAAGCGATCCAATGGAACTGGGCTGTACCGGAGCAGAACAACAGTGTCATTCCGCAGGGAGGATTCGTCATTACAACCGTCGATCCTTCTGGGACGCGAACGCTGCGCCAGCTTGTGGCGAACGCGTATGATGTGGGTAACTCGATACGGGCAGCTGTACTTAGCGGATGGCAAGACGATGATGGGCGGCAGACATCGAACCGCGAGATAGTGGTGGAGGGTCAGGTTGAGGTGCTGGGCACAGGGAAGGCTGAGGTGTTTTTGAATGGTAAGCCAGCGATCATTGACGCAAGCGGCGGCTTCAAATCCAACATCCCGCTATCGGTTGGCCGCAACAGCGTAACGATTACTGTGTTTGTAGATAAACATAAGACGAACAGTCGGACGATTGACATCATCCGCACCGATTCAGGCGGCACGGATCCGAATTCAGGAGGTTCGAATCCATCTAGCGGTTCGGGAGCTGTTTCGCAGCAGCCTGCGACAACGAACAAAATAGAGCGGCTATCTATTGCTTATCGACAAGATCGGGATGGTCGTCAAGTAACCGCAGCGAAGGTAAATCTTGCTCCGATGCAGGAAGAGATCGAACAGTTCAAGAAACAAGCCTCATCATTGTCTAACCCTATTCTGAAATATTCGATTGCGAGTGTGCAGGATGTGCTTGAAATTAGCATTCCCGTGCTAGGCGTGGTGCAAGCTGCGGAGGAGCTTCCACAATCCAGCATTGCCATCGAATCGCCGCAAGGTGTCCTGAAGCTGCCGCTTCACGCGATGAAGTCCGCCCTGACAGGCATCAGTAATCAGAAGTCTGGGGAGCTTCAGATTCGTATCGGGACGTTGTTGCAAGAACAGGATAGAGCACTCCAGCAACGATTATTGCAGGATGGATCCAAGAAGATAGGGGCAGCGCTCGAAATTGGATTGGTCGTGAAGGAAGGGGAAGAAGAGAAGGCGATTGCATTCAAGGGGGAACGGGCGGAATATCGATTCAAGCTTCCAGCGATTGCAGCTGATCGAAATCGAATGACGGCAATCGATTATGATGGGAAGTCAGGAGGGTACGCGTTCGTCCCTGCCTTATTTGAATCTCGTGAAGGGGATTTGGAAGTGCTGCTCAAGCTATCGGGGACGGGGATATACGGCACTGCAGAAGTGCAGCCCCCAATGTTCACGGACATACAGGGACACTGGGCAGAGCAAGATATCTTATTGCTTGCATCCAAGCTAATAGTGAAGGGAACGAGTGACACCCGCTTCTCTCCGGGAGAGACGTTGACGCGTGCCCAATTTACAGCGATGCTTGTGCGAGCGCTCGGCATGAAGGAGAAGGCAGGTGTGATGCCATTCGTCGATGTCCAGTCGCAAGATTGGTATGCGGGTGCAATAGGAGCAGCGGTAGAGCAGGGACTGATTCAAGGCACGGACAGCAGCCACTTCAGCCCGAATGCGCTTCTCACGCGTGAGCAGATGAGTGTACTCATTCTACGAGCAGCTGAGATTGCTGGGGTAAAGGATACCGATGTGAATACGGAGGCAGTTCTCCAATCCTTTAAGGATCAGAATGAGATTGCCGCATGGTCTAAGGATGCTGTAGCTGCGGTCGTGAGCAAAGGACTTATGGAAGGGCGCAATACAAACTCTTTTGTCCCGAATGGAACTGCTACGCGCGCAGAAGGCGTCGTTGTGCTGAGGAGACTGCTGCAGCAATCTGCATATATCAATCGTTAGTAATAGGGAATGAGTTAGGAGCGATTGCTTCCCGCACCGTTTCATGATGTGGAATTGAAAAGGAGCCCTTCACCCTAGGTTGCAAATTAGCTGGTGTGGAGGGCTTTCAATGGAGGGAATTCGAACCTCCAACAGGCGGCCTTTATAATCAATCTCGATTCGCAAGGAGGGAGGAATCGTAGTAGAATAAGAGTATGTTCAACTACTACTTTTTGGGAAAAGGAGCGATGGACGAATGGCGGCTCAAGCAACGCGTATGAAACGATCAGAAGTCCCTCTGGAAGCAACATGGAGATTGGAGGACTTATTCGAATCCGAAGCAAAATGGCTTGAGGAATTGCAAGCGATTACAGCTGATTTGAGTTCAGTCACCCGCTTCACAGGCAAATTGCATGAGGGTGCTGGTACATTGCTGGCTTGTCTGGAAGCAATGGAGGTCATTTGGAGGCGCTCGCAGTTGTGCGGCAGCTATTCACATTTACGATTGACGGAAGACAGCACGAATCCAGTGAATCAGGGAAATAACAGCCGTGCGCAGGATATGATGGCTGAAGTGTCCGTTGCTCTATCCTTCTTCGAGTCTGAATTTAGTGACATGAGCGACGATGCATTGCCCGCATATTATGAAGAAGAACCTAAGCTTCTGGAGTTCAAGCCCTATTTGGATCAGATTGCAAGCAAGAAGCCATATCGGCTGAGCAGCGAGACGGAATTGACGCTCGCAGCACTTGACAACGTCTTAGGAGCTCCGTACAAAATTTATAATCAGATCAAGCTTTCGGACATGGCGTTTGAACCCGTTACCGATCAGGAGGGTAAGACCTATCCTCTATCTTTTGCTCTATTTGAGAATCGATATGTGGAGTCTCCGAATACATACTTGCGAAGAGAAGCGTTCCGATCATTTTCCGAAACGCTGCATGCATATCGCAACGGGGTTGCGGCTTCATATGCAACAGAAGTGAAGAAGCAGGTCGTGCTGGCGAAGCTTCGCGGCTATGATCATGTAACCGATATGCTACTGCATAAACAACAAGTGACACAGCAGATGTATCACGCTATTTTAGATACGATTCAAGCCGAGCTGGCTCCGCACATGCGGAAATGGGCAAAGCTCAAGAAACGTGTTCTCGGTCTGGATGAACTCCGCTTTAGTGATCTGAAGGCGCCATTCGACCCTGAATACGATCCGGAAGTTTCGTTCGAGACAGCAGCGCAGCAGGTAGTAGAGGCGCTGCAGGTCATGGGGCCGGAGTACACGGCAATTATGCAGGATGCCATCCAAAATCGTTGGATTGACTATGCGGATAATGTAGGCAAGTCAACAGGGGCATTCTGCTCATCAATTTATGATTCCCATTCCTACATATTGATGACATGGACAGGAAGCATGCGAGGAGCATTCACTCTGGCTCATGAGTTGGGCCATGCGGGGCACTTCATGCTGGCACATAAACATCAGAGGATATCCAACACACGTCCATCGCTTTATTTTATCGAGGCTCCGTCCACCATGAACGAGATGCTGCTGGCTGACCACTTGTTCCGTCAGTCGTCGAATGATCCTCGGATGAGACGCTGGATTATTACGCAGCTGCTGAATACGTATTATCATAATTTTGTAACGCATTTGCTCGAAGGTGAGATGCAGCGCAGGGTATATGAGCTTGCTTCACAGGGAGAGCCGCTTACCGCTGATCTGCTGTCGCAGCTGAAGGGGCAAGTCCAGAGCGATTTCTGGGGCGATGCCGTTGTGATGGATCCAGGTTCGGAACTAACTTGGATGCGTCAGCCGCATTATTACATGTCCTTATATCCATATACGTATTCAGCAGGTTTAACAGCATCGACGGCAGCAGCCAAGCGCATCCGCGAGGAAGGACAGCCGGCAGTAGAACGTTGGCTGACGGCGCTGAAGGCTGGAGGCTCCTTGCCTCCATTAGAGCTGATGAAGCTGGCTGGTGTGGATATGTCCGATACGAATACGATCCGCGAAGCTGTAGGATATGTAGGCGAGCTCGTTGATGAATTGATAAGCTTGTACGAGTAATCGAGTTTTTATTGTGGTAGAGAGTAAGAATGGTAACAGCTATCTTCGCACGAGGTGTATGCTGCCGAATTGGGGGCTGGGCATGGAGCGAGGAGCATGCAGCAATTATAGATGTAAACAACAAAGAACAGTAGCACGAGGTTCATCTCGGCTACTGTTCTTTTCATTTCAGCTATTAGTCAGCGTCAGCTTCATTTGGATGTGGTTGTGTGGAGCATCCGGATGAGCAGGAGCGGTTCAATGCGCATGAAGCACAAGCTCCTTGCTTCGACTTACGCACGTGGCGTACAACCATCCACAGTGCATACGCAAATATGATCATTACAATTCCAATTTCCGGCCACGACATGCGATTCACCACCTGTTCTATGAAAATCCGAGAAGTCTACCGACTCCCGTAATGATGAGAGCGACAACATAGGCGATAAGTAGGGCATAGCCGATGGAGAACCATGTCCAGCGCCACGATGCGGTTTCTTTCTTAATAATGCCCACCGTTGCAAGACAAGGGACATACAGCAGCACGAAGGCACAAAAGGCATACGCAGACAACGGGGTGAATGCCCCTGCGATCTGGGATTCAAGCATAGCTGTGTCTGGTGCGTGATAAATAATATTCATCGTGGACACAACGACTTCCTTGGCTAGAAACCCGGTAATTAGAGAAGCACCCGCTTGCCATGTGGCGAAGCCGAGCGGGGCGAACAATGGTGCAAGCACGCCGCCAATCATCGCCAGGAAGGAGTCGTCCATCTCAACTCCGAATCCGCCTGGCCCAGCATACGTCATGAGCCAGATGAGCACGGAGCCTCCAAGAATGAAGGTACCTGCTTTGCGTACGAATCCTTTCCCTTTCTCCCATGTACTGCGGAACAAAGTCTGCCATTGTGGCAGACGGTAAGGTGGCAGCTCAATAACGAAAATGCTCTGCTCCTCCTTCATCATCCGCTTGGTGAACAGCTTGGCTAGCAGCAGGGAGAGTACAATTCCCATCACATAGAGGGACAGCACGACAAGTGCTTGATGACTCTTGAAAAAGACACCGGCAAACAAGGCATAAACGGACAAGCGGGCAGAGCATGACATCAGTGGAACGAGCAAAGTAGTGACAAGCCGTTCGCGCGGCTGCTCAATCGTACGAGCGGCCATGATCCCAGGCACGTTGCACCCGAAGCCGATGACAAATGGAATGAATGCCTTGCCGTTCAGACCAACGGCTTCCATAAGCCGATCCATGACGATGGTCACACGAGCCATATATCCCGAATCCTCAATAAAGGAAATGAATAAGAACAGGATGAAGATTTGCGGGACGAATACGAGTACGCCGCCAACACCCGCAATAATCCCTTCTTCGATCAGCGCATGGGTAAATGGTGACACGCCAATCGCATTCAATATGGATGCTGCGCTGTCCGTTACGGGGCCGGAGAAGAAGGCATCCAATGCATCCGACGTTGGAGTTCCAATCCATTCGAATGTCGCCTTGAACATGAGGAACATAATGCCGAGAAAGATCGGAATGCCTAGCCAGCGATTTGTAACAATGGCATCGATGCGCTCCGTCAAGGTTACGGATTTCTCCTTCGTACTATTAACTGCTTCTGCACAGACCTCACGAATAAAGGCAGTGCGCACCGCACGAATGTGCTGTGCCATGTGCAGCGCGATGCCCTGCTGTTGTAGCTGCTGTTCTGCTGCACTGCATATATGCAGGAGCTTATCGTTCATCTCCTGATTCAATCCGCTGTGAACCCATTCACGAACGGTATTATTCTGTTCCAGATACTGCAGCGCAATCCATCTTGAAGGTACCCCATCTTTAGGTGGTAAGTACTCCGACATACGCTGAATAGCGAGTTCAGTAATTTCCCCATAGTCGAGTTGGAACGGATCTCCGTCTTCCCTCGCTGCTTCTTGGGCGGGGTGATTGATATGCTGCAAAATATCGTGAATTCCTTGCTTGCGTCTAGCATTGACGGGAAGTAAGGGGGCATGAAGTGCCTTGGACAGCTTCTGCGTATGAATGTGAATGCCGCGGCCCTGTGCCACGTCGTTCATATTCAGCGCAATGTGCACGGGAAGCCCATATTCCAGTAATTGTATGGTTAAATATAAGTTGCGTTCGAGCTGTGAAGCATCGACAACATTCAAGATCGTATCTGGCCGTTCGTGGAGCAGGTAGCTTACAGCGACGCTCTCGTCACGCGACATCGGCTGCAGCGAGTAGATGCCGGGAAGGTCGATGAGCGTGCCTGAATTGCGATGCAGGTGGCCGACCTTCTTCTCTACCGTTACGCCAGTCCAGTTGCCTACATATTCGTAAGAGCGGGTGAGAGCATTGAATAAGGAAGTCTTACCAGTATTCGGATTGCCTACGAGTGCGGTGGTACAAGTACTCATGCGCCATTCACCCCGATAGAGCGAGCCTCGTTTTGGCGAATGCCGAACAATTGGCCGTTAGCTTCTAGGGTAAGCGGACCGCCGAACAAGCTGGTACGCTTCAGCTCTACATGGGTTCCTTCTGTAATGCCCAGATCACGCAGGCGATGGCAGACCGATGCATGGACTTTGGACAAATCACAAATACATGCACGCTGCCCAGGCTTCAATTCGCATAAGGAGGTATTCTGTCCGAGCATCTCACAATTAGTTGGGCGCATGTTAATCCTTCTTTCTTCAACATATCAATTTCAGCTATGATTAACTATTAACTCGTTATGTTCTTATTTATAATGATAATCGGTATCAATTGGATTTACATTGAATGTAGCACAATGGAAGAAAAATTACATGTGATTTTTTTCATAGAAAAAGGATTAAATTGTAGATAATTTATCGAAATCTATGAAAACGACACGAAAATGAAGCTTTTTTGCTTTGCTTTATGAGTTTGTTTCCATTAGAATGGAGAGAAAACATTTGGCAAAGGAGATAGCGGAATGAAAACGAATCACTGCAAAATTGTCGACTGTACAATTCGCGATGGTGGTCTAGTAAACAATTGGGACTTCAGCGTCGAGTTCGTGCAAAGCTTATACGCATCATTGAATGATGCTGGCGTCGACTATATGGAAATCGGCTACAAAAATTCGCCTAAACTGCTCAAAGGCGCTGACGAAGCAGGCCCTTGGCGATTTTTGAATGACGATTTTTTACGTACTGTCATTCCGCAGAAGGGTACTACGAAGCTATCCGCACTTGTAGATATCGGCCGTGTGGATGAGAACGACATTCTACCGCGCAACGAGAGTATGTTGGACTTAATCCGGGTTGCTTGCTACATCAAGGATGTGGACAAGGCGCTGGATTTGGTACGCACGTTCCATGATCGCGGATATGAAACAACGATCAATATTATGGCGCTGTCAAATGTGATGGAGAATGACCTTATCGAAGCATTTGCGATGATCAAAGAGAGTGTCGTTGATGTGGTATACGTCGTAGATTCCTACGGCAGCCTTGATCATAATGATATTCATTTTCTCGTGAATAAATTTAAAGAGCATTTGCCGAACAAGCGAATCGGTGTTCATACGCATAATAATATGCAGCTTGCTTTCTCGAATACGCTTGTTGCTGCAGAGCTTGGGGTTGAAATGCTGGATGCTTCCATATACGGGATGGGGCGTGGAGCGGGCAACTGTCCGACAGAAGCTCTATTGACTCATTTGAAGAACAGCAAATACCAGCTTCGATCCGTACTTGGGTTCCTTGAGAAATACATGATTCCGATGCGTGAAAAGTGGGAATGGGGCTACCTGATTCCATACTTGATTACAGGTACGCTTGATGAACATCCTCGTTCTGCCATGGCGCTGCTTGCTTCTGATGATCGGGACAAATACCTGGACTTCTATGATCAAATGACGACACCTGAGGTATCGATTCATAAGAAAAATTCGTAAAGGAATGTGAAAGCTCCTTCACGATAAGAACATACAAAGACCGCTCCAGCTATGGCTGAGCGGTCTTTCTTATGTTGAAATGAATGAGGAACAGGCTACGATTGCATGCGAACGTACTTGCGTTCGCCTGTCTTCGGGTTGTAATACACTTGATATTTTAAACCATCTCTCGGATCGATAAAGATCTCTTTCGTTGGCATAAAGTCGCCTGAGACACCGATGGCATCCAACGGATTATCGTATTGCTTATAGCGCTTGTCGAAATATTTCTTGCCGATCACGATCAGGATGACAAGGCCGATCAGGGGCAGGCCGTACACCACAAGAGCGATTTTGAAGAAATGTACAACCTCATCCATTAGGAATGCACCGCTCTCAACTTAACAACCGTTCCGTAAGCTACAATTTCACTCATGTTCTGGCCGACATCGCCGCTATCGAAGCGCATCATGATGATTCCGTCTCCACCCATTGCGTGCGCATTCTCGATCATGCGATCCATTGCTTGTCGGCGAGCATCCTCGATCATTTGTGTGTACTGCTTGACTTCACCGCCCACGAGACCTTTCAAAGATGCCATAATGTCCCCGCCGATACCACGTGCTCGAACAACAACGCCAAATGCCGTTCCCAATACTTCGGATACTTCATAATTTGCAATGCGTTCGGTCGTTACTACGATCATGAATGCCAGCTCCTTTTGAACACTTATCTAGAGTTGAAGGGGATTATCAATCCCTTTTAGTATTATTCATACGGGGAATATCTTTATTCGTTTCATAAAGAAGTTCAATCCGTAAGAAGAAGGGCCGTCCATAGCTAAAGATTTACTAAAAAAGGCGTAAAATGTCGGTTATCACGGTAGTTTTAATGGAATAACGCTTTAAAGTTAGTTATGATGGTTACATAGAGATTTGTGCCTTTCCATATCTAATGATCGATCATGAGGGGAGAAGGATATGAAGGTCAGTATATTTGATGTGGCTAAGAAATCAGGTTTATCTGTAGTGACGGTATCCCGTGTCCTAAATAACGCGAAGACGGTTCGAGAAAAGAATCGGGTCAAGGTTCTTCAGGCGATGAAGGATCTGGATTACCACCCGAACGCAGCAGCTCGAAGCCTTGCGAAGGGGAAAACAGGTGTCATAGGGATGATTGTCACTACCTTGCAGGATTCATTTCTGGATAGTATCGTGCAATCGGTGTACTCACTGCTAAAGGATCATGGTTATTACTTAGCACTATCGGTTGCATCAGAGCCGATGGAACAAGGGGTGGGTACGGACTTAATTCAAGAGGATCGCGTGGATGGAATGCTGATTCTATCTGCGGTACATGAGGAACCTTACGTGGTAGAACTAAAAAAACGTAAAATCCCGTTCGTACTCATCGACAATCAGACAATCCAGCCTTCTGTGACCAATGTGAATGTGGATAATTATAAAGGTGGATATGATGCAACGAAGCATCTCATTGATTTGGGGCATCGCTCGATCGCTCATATTCGCGGGCCGAAGTTCTTCTTAAGTGCACTGGAGCGTGAAAGGGGTTTCAAGGATGCAATGAGGGACGCAGGCCTCGAACCTTTTGCAATTGAGGATGGTAAGTTCTGCATTCAATCCGGCTATGATGCTGTACAGCGATGGCTGCATGCAGGTTGTATGCCGACGGCGCTGTTCGCGGCTGATGATTTCACGGCGATTGGCGCCATCAATGCACTCTGGCAGGCTGGTTACAAGGTGCCAGATGATATGTCTGTAATCGGCTATGATGATCAAGTCATCGCCTCCCAACTGCGTCCGAAGTTGACAACGATGCGACAGCCAGCTCACCAAATCGGCAAAGTTGCTGTTGATTTGCTTATAAAGCAGATTAATGGAACGAATAAGCGTAGTATCAGTGCTCGTCTAGAGTCGGATATCGTGATTCGAGAATCAACGAGCGCACCGAAATTATTGCAATCGTAATATGATGAATAGGTAAGACAGATAGGCGTGCGGTTATGAACTGGTGACCGCATGCTTTTTTCATTACAATAGGAATAGATGCGAATGGAAGATACCGAACATAGAATGGAGCGAAAACTATCTTGAAGGATCGTACGATTAAACATCTGATTCTATGGATCCCTACGATTACAATTGGACTGTGGGAATATATGCGCCACTCGTTCCTGCTCCCTTACGTTTCCATGGAGGTTGGGAATTGGCTTGCCCCTGCCATTGTTTTTATCGTGTCGGCCACGCTATTGACTCGCTTATTCAAGCTGCTGGATGATACGAATAAGAAGCTGCAGCATGAGCAGCAGACGAAGGCGGCCTTGGAGGAGAGGAGGAAATTGGCGCAAGAGCTGCATGATGGAATTTCACAATCATTGTTCATGCTATCGGTGAAGATTGATCGGCTGGAGACAGCTTCGACCGAACAGCAGCCAGAGCAGCTGGACAAGCTCCGGCAGACGGTTCGTCATGTATATGATGATGTGCGCCTGTCCATCGCTAATTTGCAAACTGTTCCTGAGGAGATGAATGTATGCTGGTCGGATCAACTCGTTACAATGATCGAGGATATTCGAAAGGATACGGATTGGACACTGGACGTGAAGTGGGAGCTGCCTGAAGATCAATTGTCATTGAAAGAGAAAATCGCGCTGTTGTCGGCTGTCCGCGAGGCGCTGCTGAATGTGCGCAAGCATGCAGAGGCGAAACGAGTATGGATCATAGCGCAGCCTGTGGCTGAAGGATTCGTCTGCGACATTCGGGACGATGGAATCGGATTTGCAGGAGAGCCTTTTGCACAGAAAGGGAAGTATGGATTGAAGATGGTACGCGACCGCACGACCAATATGGGGTGGAGCTTGTCTTTGGAACGAGATGGCGCCGTGACGGTAGTGCGTATTGCAAGTTAATGAAGTTGGCGGAAGGAGAGGAAACTAGCGTGAATGCGGAACATGGGGTGGAGAAGCAGCATTGTTTTCGGGTGTTAATCGCCGACGATAATGCCCATGCGCGTGAGGGGATGCGGGATATTTTAGCGATTGATCCTGCATTCGTCGTTGTAGGTGAGGCTGTGAACGGAGAAGATGCACTTCGTATGACGGATCAAGTCATGCCGGATTTGATACTGATGGATATTTCCATGCCTGTTATGGATGGATTGGAAGCTACCAAGCGGATCAAAGAGCAGTTCCCCTATGTAAAAATCGTGATGGTGACGGTATCGGATGATATTACTCATTTATTCGAGGCATTGAAAAAAGGGGCACAGGGCTATTTGCTCAAAAATTTACAGCCTTCTGCATGGCATGAGTATTTGCGTGCGATTGCCATTGATGAGGCACCGATGTCGAAGGAACTAGCGTTTCGCTTATTGCAGGAGTTTTCCGTGAAGAGTGAGAGCAAGATTCCGTCATCGACTCCGTTGACGACTCGTGAGCGTGAAATCTTGGAGCGTGTAGCGAAGGGAGAATCGAACCGGATCATTGCGGGACAGTTGTCCCTATCTGAGCATACCGTGAAGAATCATCTAAAAAACATTATGCAGAAGCTGCATTTGGAGAATCGTGTGCAGCTTACGCGATATGCACTGAAGCATGGCATTGTAGATAACTAGAACCCTATGATGATGAATTATTGATCGAAAATAATTATGATTTCGAAGGTGAAAAACGTATTGCGCAACAGAATGGGCTGTGCTATATTAATTCTTGTCACTTGATGTGACGTGCAATATATGTCGGGACGTAGCTCAGCTTGGTAGAGCAC
>NZ_MAIS01000203.1:0-2089 GCF_001680695.1 Paenibacillus sp. KS1
GGAAAGTCTTACGGCCTCTACGCGTTCGCCTCCATCAATGGCAAACAACACCTTGCTGACCTGCTGTGATGTGAGTTCTTTTACCGGAATAACGCTGGAGACGTTCGGACCAAGCGTCCGGGCCAACTCTTGTCGCAAAAATGTAGGCAGTATGGTGATCCGTTCGTACTCAGCGATTTTTTGTTTGAAAATAGCGTCTATAATTTGCCCATACCGGTACGCAGGCTGCTTGAAGTCGGACAGGATCTGTCCTATCGTTTCATATTTCGAGGTTGGTTTCATGTGTTCTCCTTACTGCCGGAGAGAATGCAAAAAAGCGACCGTCATTCAGCTCTTTCATGCGTCATTCACCAACTACGCAGGAAAAATCACGATGAGTTTATGGACATCATCGCTACGTGCATCTGTCGATAAATTGGTATACCTCCGGCAACAGATTTATCTTTTTGTGAACCGAGTCAGCCGGTTGGAACCGGTTCACATAATCATCTACAACCTCAACCTCAATGCTCATTGTTTTCATCCTCCTAGGGTGTGTTATATGTTCAGTTCCACCATTTTAGTTGCGATATGTTTGCAAAACTCGCTGTCGTGCTCCACAAATAGGATAGTTGGCGCATGCTCCAGCAGGAGTTCTTCAATTTGCATCCTGGAAATGACGTCGATAAAATTAAGCGGTTCGTCCCAAATATGCAAATGAGCGTGTTCGCAGAGGCTTTTCGCGATCAGTACCTTCTTCTTCTGACCGCCGCTATAAGAAGCAATGTCCTTTTCAAATTGCAAGCGCGAAAAATCGAGTTTTCTCAAAATCGCTTTGAACAAGCTTTCGTCAATTTCGCTGGATCTAGCGAATTCCGACAAATTGCCCTGCAACTGCGAGGTGTCTTGTGAAACGTAGGAAATTTTCAACTGGCTCCCTTTTCGAAGCACACCAGAATAAGGAATCTCTTCGCCGCAAATCAATTTGAGCAAACTGGATTTGCCTGAGCCGTTCGGACCGGAGAGCACGATTCTGTCCCCTTGCTCGATAGTAAAGCTGATATCGCTGCAAACGTTCTTTTCTCCATAATGAATCGAAACGCGATCAAGCTCGACCAATTGATGTTTATGATAAGTCATCTGCGATATTTTCAGGCTTTCCGAGCTATCGACGTTTCTCAGAAGCTGTGATCTTTCCTCGATCGCAGAGTGCTGTCTTTGCTCGATCGATTTGGATCGCTTCATCATTTTGGCGGCCTTGTGTCCGATGTATCCTTTGTCGACCTTGGAGCCGGAGTTGCGGGTGCCGTTTTTCGTTTTTTCTACTTCGTGCGACCAGTTGCTCGTTCGCTTGGCCGCTTCAGACAGCCTTTTAATGTCTTTCCTCAGTTTTTCGTTCTCAGCCAGTTCGAAATTATCCTGTCTTTGTTTGTTCTCCCACCAGTCTGTGAAATTTCCGTTCTGAATTTCGATATTAGTCTTATTGATCGAAATGATATGATCTACACAATTATCGAGAAACGCCCTATCGTGTGACACCAACATAAAGCCGCTCTTCCCGTTCAAATAATCACTTACCAGCTTCCGAGCATGCAGATCCAGATGGTTGGTCGGCTCGTCGATAAGCAAAAAACTGTTCTCCTTCAAAAACAGAACCGCCAGCATAACCTTCGTCTGTTCTCCGTTGGACAACGAGTCGAACGGTCGATACAACACATCCTCTGATAACTTCAGCAGCGAAAACTCGCGCATGAGCTGCCAGTGCTCGTAGTCGGGATAGATGTCAGCTACCACATCGAATGTATACTTTTCCTTGTGTTCGACATGGAACGGGAAATACTCGAAGCTGACGTTAGAGGAAATCGTTCCGCTGTATTCATACTTACCGAGCAACAGATTGAGAAACGTAGTCTTGCCCCGGCCGTTCCTCCCCGTAAAGCCTAATTTCCAGTTGGTATCGATTTGTAAACTTACATGCTCAAAAATGTTGTCGTAACTGCCGTCATAGGCAAACGTCAGATTCGTTACCTTGATCAATGACATTCCAGAAACCTCCTTGGTTCACAAATAAAAAAGAGCTGCAAGAAAGTTGACCTTTCTTACAGCTCAA
>NZ_MAIS01000153.1:0-7016 GCF_001680695.1 Paenibacillus sp. KS1
CCTGTCCACGACCCTAAATAAGTGTCCAGGAATAAAAATTAGTGTCCAAACAAGACCAAAGACTGGGAAGGGATCTGTTTATTACTCGATCCTTGCTCCAGTCTTTTTCACTGCTCATTAAAGCACTCCTCAAGCCGTTCCCTCAATCATAATCCCAAGCCTATCAAGGCATTTATCGATTTTTTCTTCGATCGTTACTCAAGCTCTTTCTCAATCTTTTCTCTGCTTTTCCCCTGCATTTTCGACACGAATTTTTATCTCGTTCCGTTCACAATTGAACCAGTTCTTTACCAGTTTTTCGCCGTTGGAACCTGACATAACGGGACACTAATTATTATCTCGGAAATCGGGTGGAAGCCTTGTAGGGAAAGGGATTTAGGGTGTTGGAGATGGGCAAGTTTTGAGACGGTAATTTTTTGTTGATTACAAAGTAACAGGGATTTGGGGAGAGGAAAACAGGGAAGGGCATTTATACAAATAGCTCATTTATTGCATTCGCAATATTCCTTAATGCTTCATTGTTATGTCCCAATATATGTTGTTCATTAGGGTGGAAAGACATATTTCTAAACATTCGTAAAGCATGGTAGTAATCTTTTCTACTTCGATCTATTACTCGCCGTTTAACTAAGTTATTAATTTTTTTAGACAATCTAACATCTCTTCCGTTGGAATCCATATTTGTACCAATAACTTCTTCATGTTTATACGATATAGCCGCTTCAAAGGCTTTAATTGCTTGTTCATTTGCTAATGTGAAAAAGGCCCAGTACAAATATCCATAGGCATACAATGCTAATGCTGGTTCAAATAATGATTTAATGTTGTCTGGAACTTTTTCATTAAGGCATATGTCTTGAATGGATTCTATGTAATTTTTCTCAGTGATTGGCTCTAAATTTCCCGCTACAGTGTTCAACTTCCCAAAAAAATGAATGGTTTCATCAGCAGAGTAATAGTTTTCAAAGGTTATCTTTTTCATATAATTACCTCCCTCCATTGATTATTGTAACAGAGAGCTGTTGACAAAGTATCCTTCACCAGCAAAAACTGATTTAGAACAATAACTTGTTGTCAAGCAATTCAGGATTATTTCCTGACTTTTGCTCAGCTTTTCTTTTTGGGGCAGGGGGGAGATTTAGACATACCCCTGTCAAGTAGACAGATGAAAAAAGCTAAGCAGCTAGCGCGCACCGATACTCAATCGGTGCGCGTTGTTTCAATTTGGCTTGAAAGCGGTGGAAGTTATAATGATAAATGTAATCTTCCACCGCTTGCTGAATTTCTACTCCTGATTTACACTGTTTAATATACAACTTCTCTGTCTTGAGATGCGAAAAGAAGGATTCGATGCAAGCGTTATCGAGACAGGTTGCTTTGCGAGAGTGGCTGCCTTTAACGCCGAGTGCTTCTAATTGCGTGTTGTATGCCTGAGACGTGTATTGGAAGCCCTGATCCGAATGGAGCACGGCTTTCGAGACGTCTCTTTTTCTTGCCCATTGTTTTACCGTATCTAGCACGAGCTTCACATCGTTCCGTTCTGACAATTACCAAGCAACAATCTCGTTGTTGAATAAATCTTGGATAACGGACAAGTAATAAAATTTCATTCCGTCAGAAATATCGGTAATATCGGTGACCATTTTTTGCTGAGGTGCTGTGGCATGGAATTGGCGCTTTAAGCGATTCGGATACACGACAGAAGGCGTGTAATTGGACTGTTTTCGCTTTCTCCGGATAACCGATTGGATCGATATCTCACGCATGATTCTCCATACTTTTTTATGATTCACGTTGTATCCAGCTTCCCACAGGGCGGTCATCATGCGAGGGTAACCGAATTCTGGGTTTACAAAATGGATAGCCATCATGTGTTCCTTAATTTCATGGTCCTTGTCTCGTCTTGCCTCGCGTACTAGCTTCGTGGCTCGCCATTTGTAATAACTGGATCGTGGTATTCCCGCAATGGCTAGTAGGCATGAAATGCCGTGCATATTACGTAGCTCCTCCACTATTTCATAGTTAGCTTGCTGACTGAGGGCTTCTCCTTTACTAGATTTGGATACCGCTTTTTTAAGTAATCCACCTGCACTTTCAGGTAATCTCGTTCTTCTTCAACGCTTCCAAACGACGTCCGAGTACGCCCTTTCAGTGGATTTGACCCGTTGCCTTTCCGCTCATCGAATGACTCCCCGTTTTGACCATTTCTTCACCCAAACCTTCAACTGTGTACAATTACGAACTCCTTCTCGTTTGGCTACTACCTTGTAACTTTCACAGCCCTCCAAATAAGCCTTAACCGCTTTCAATTTGAATTCTTCTGTATACGTATAGAATGTTTGTCCTTTTTTAGCCATAAAATATCCCCTCCAATTGGCGCTCCAACCTCCATGATAACATGACGGTTTTTATTGAGTGTCTACTTGAAGGGGATAATACCAGATTGGGAGAATGCAGGGTTCTTCTTGAATCGTATCACAGTGGCTTTTCACAGGCGTCTAACTCAGGCATTTGCTCAGGTTGTTACCCAAGTTATTTCTGACCCTTTGTCCCGATTTTATCCCTGGAAAGTATGTTTTTGCAGCTCCGACGCGGGACAATTGCTCTGATTTCATGTTCAAATGATTGAGGACAAGAAAATGTTAGAGCAATACAGTTGCATCGTGAACAATATTGAGCAGTTGCTAAAATTTAAATACCCAAATCGTCCGCTGCATTGGTTCTACTATCACTACAAGAATCAGTTGATGCGGAAAGGATATGTTTCTGAGAAGGGAGAGTGGATCATCAACGAGTCCAAAAAGACTTCGTTGATTTTTATGGGGACGAGTTGTTGGGCTTCCTTCATTCTTCAGTGGGCGGTGAAAGCAGTTGGCTAAAGCTGATTTTTCAAAAGCATCGAAAAGGGTCTCATCCAATTCGTCATTTGCTCATAATGCAATTCTTGGGTCATACACTTGACGACATTTTCTATAATGAAATTTCTGAGCCGTGTAGTGAAACTGAAAGTAACACGCATCGTTCCAAACGAAAAATAATGAAGAAAACGATGACACCAGAATATAGAGAGCAGGCTAAAAAGGAAAGGCGAGAAGCTTGGTTGCAAATGAGAAGTCAGCATCCCTATCATGGAAGATTAGAACTGAGGAAACTCGACCCCAAGGTTTACGATTGGCTCTACCTATACGACCGACAATTTCTTATGGAACATATGCCCGAAAAGATGCTGCCGAAGGCTGGTTCCACGCGATACGATTGGGAGACAAGGGATCAGGAAATTCTTGATCAAGTCACTCAATTTGTGAAACAGATGATGATCGAGGAAGGGAAGCCTCGACGTTTAACATTGAAACGATTCAAGAAACTATGGGGATGCAATGCCTAATGCCTAAGCATTTGAAGAAGATGCAGCTAACCAAAGCATTTCTTGAACAGGTGGTAGAAGATGCAGAAGCGTTCAGAAAACGCAGAGTAATGTGGGCGTTAGGGGAGCTAAAATCGCATGATGAACCATTAACTTTGAACAGGGTAAAGTTAAAAGCTGGAGTCAGTCGAATTCCAGAGGAATGTTTGCATGAGCTTATTTCAATTACTCCTAAATAAATCTCTTCATGAAAGCTTATGGAAGTAAAAATCCAAAAGCCTTTTTTGCTGCTCAAATTAAGGTGAAAAGATACTTTTTCGGAATAAATAATGATATGATATTTCCTATATATACCGTTTACAAGGAGGAACAATGACTGCGGAAATAGCCATTCTAAATAGGTCAGCGGTGGCACTGGCGGCAGATAGTGCTGTTACGGTTGGCGATAAGGTCTACAACTCTGCTATTAAAATACTACCATTGTCATACAAGCATCCGATTGGAATTATGATATACAATACATCGACCTTTATGGGGATCCCATGGGAAACAATTATTAAATCCTACAGGAAACAGCTTGATAATACGTGATTTGATTATGTACAAGATTATTGTGAAGATTTTATTGGCTACCTTCGTAGTGGTATTGTTCCAGTAGCCCTTCAGAAAAATCGTTTGAGCTTTACCGCACTTAATCTTTTTCAAGATCTCCTAAATAACTATGAAAATACCGAGCCTCAATTGGATAATAAAGAGACATTTTCAGATTATATTAATTCATTGAGTCAACTCGATAATTGGACATTATCTCCTAACTGCTCATCGGATGAATTGCATTTTTTTTGTATTGAAAATGACGATCTGCTGACCGAAACTATTAACATCATTTTTAACGGTTATCAGTTAACTGAAGATGACCGATTGAATCTAAAAAGAATTGTTTCTGTCTATATCTACACTGACAGTTTCTCTTATGAAGAATATACTGGATTAGTAATCACAGGTTTTGGGGATGAAGAGATATTCCCTGCATTGTATTCATATACAGTTGGATTGGTTCTCGGTGATCGTTTAAAAATACAAAACAATAAGTCAGTAAATATCGACGGAATTACTACCAATTCATCTGTAGTTCCGTTTGCTCAACAGGATGTTGTATACAGGTACTTACTGGGCTTCGACCCAGATTTACAGCAGTTTTCAAGGAATCACATGATGGAACTACTTGAATATTATAATCAGTTAGTAAGAGATCGTTATAATATTGATAATGAAGATAATTTTCTTGTTGATTTAAAAAATAGGGCGGTTGATGCTTTTTATGCAGGAATATCGGAGTATCAAAAGGAAAGTTATATTAACCCAATGCATGATATTATAATGAATTTACCGCACAATGAACTTGGGAGTTTTGCCGAAACCCTTGTAAATCTCTCCTCATTTAAGAAAAAAGTCTCTAAAGAACAAGAGACCGTTGGAGGTCCCATAGATGTTGCTGTAATTACTAAAGGTGATGGTCTCATCTGGCTTAAGAGAAAACATTATTTTGAGGAGAGCATAAATCATCAATACTTTAAGAGGTGATGGGGACTTATCCGATATTTTGTGAATCGGATTTTCCTTTGGTCCCTGAAAGCTTTTTAAGTCTATAATTTAGTATACTTTGTAAAAAAAAGGAGAGATGATTTTGCCTACTTTTTCCTCTGTTGAAACAGGATCAATAATTTCAAAGATAGTTCGTTTTGTTATAAATTTCGAAACAGGATCAAAGCCAATGCAAGTGATGCATGTCTACGAAGTACAGTTAGCGACATATCCAGGAATTGATAATGAAATTATATATTTGCGGCGGTTATAGACGTATTTGCGTTGCTGAACAACAGGTAATTGAACTAAATAACCTTGTTGCAAAAAATGAACAAGATGCACTTTTAGAGATTACTGAAATGATTAAGAGAAAACATGACTACATATATGTTTAGAATTGAATTGCACTAATTTAGAGAGACCTTGAGGGTCTCTTTTTCAGTAATAGTGAGATAACGTGCAAATAATTGTGGTTTCCACAAAAATCAATGTTAGCAAAAAATACATTCTGGTGGGTTAAGATGAAATTAAATGAAGTAACATCATATGCTTGGGGAAACTCCATTGAGTTGAGATTTGGAGGTGAAAATAATTGGGATGAAAAAACGTTTACACACAAATGGTTCGATGAAAATTACCCTAACCTATGGCAAAAAGGAGGAGCAAGTGGGCTTTATTGGTTTATGATTAAAGATAAGACTGTTCAGAATCTTATTAAAGTTAAAACACCTGTGGAATTACCTAAAAAGGGAACTAACATAGTTGAAACCTCGAAAGATAATCTGAAAATCTTTCGAGAAAACTTATGTAATTCTGATGAAAATGGACTTTTGGTTATATACAACGGGCATGAGAAGAATGTATTTACAAGAATAAGGTCGCATTTTGCATTAAATAACGACCTAACCACTGCAATTGGTTTTAGAACGTACAATTTGTCTCAATATGATTTGAGGGTAAGGATATTTCATCATAAATTTGAAATGGATGATTTGAAGGAAACTGATAAAGAGGTTGTAAGAAGACTGCTGGAAACTAAAAGAGGAAGGGTCGCAATTGAACAATATTGGAGGACGATATATGGCTGGCCAATACTCTGTAAGGAGTAATGTAGGGGATATAAATTTCGATATCGTGTCTTTTTATACCAAAATGATTTAATATCATAAAAAAATAAAGTAGGGGATCTATAATGAGACTGGAAAGCATAGAAGTAAGCAATCACAAATCAATTGGGAATGAATTTCCAGTTAGAGTGAATCTTGCTGATATAGTAGTTATTACTGGAGCTAATGATTCTGGGAAAACATCGTTTTTGGAGGCATCATATATCGGAATCTTACATTTATTGGGATACAGTACATTTAACTCTAAAGAGTTTTCGATATATAATGACAGCTTGCATCATATTGGATTTAATGCTGTAGACGGTAAGCAATTGGTTAAAGTATACACTAAATGTACGACTGAAGAATCAAGTGAAATATTTGATAAAATATTTAATAAAGGTGATTTGAATAGGCATTTGGCGATTTTATTGGAAAAGGGATTCGCTGTTACACCAGATCAGGTTAGAAATTTTATAAATAATACTTTCATTTTATTGAAAGTTCCATTGAGTGAAGCTGAAGTTTTTTTCGGTTATTTTTCTATGTTTATCGATCAAGTATTCTGGAATGATCAAGTAGATAAGTTTTTTGGATTTGATGGGAATCCGGTTGAAGAATTCACATCTTACTTATTTGAGACTATTTCATCTATAGCTAATTTTGAAGAGTCGATTAGAAGTATGACATGTATGTATTTACCGAGTGCTACAAGGGAAATTAATTATATTGAAAAAGAACCAGAACCGGGAGCTACAGAGCGAAGTGATCCTGGCCTGGAATTACTACAGTTTTTTAAAAAAATTAGTTCGGAAAGTGGAAGGAGAGATGGTAGCTACTCAAGTTATCTCACGTATTGTAGAATAGTTCTTCCTGAGTTAGATAGAATTGAGTTGATTCCTCATGAATGTAATGGTAGGAATGAAGATTTATATTTAACTTGGAGTAGGAATGGAAAT